>JAFECY010000100.1 GCA_018241865.1 Pseudomonadota bacterium
GGCATCGAGATCGTCAAGAACGACGCCGGCGAACTCGGCTATCGCGTGCTAGTCGGCGGCGGCCTTGGCCGCACCCCGATTCTCGGCAGCTTCATTCGTGAATTTCTGCCGTGGGAACATCTGCTGACTTATATTGAAGCAGTCCTGCGCGTGTACAACCAGTACGGCCGCCGCGACAACAAATTCAAGGCGCGCATCAAGATTCTGCTGAAGGCGGTCGGCGTCGAAGAATTCGCCCGCATGGTGGAAGAGGAATGGGCTGATATCAAAGATGGTCCGGGTACGCTCACCGTCGAGGAATTCGATCGCATCGCCGCCTATTTCGCGCCGCCGGCTTATGAAAAATTAACTGACGAGGAAGCCTTGCTCAAGCAGCAGCGCTCGCAAAGCAAGGCCTTCGACAACTGGATGAAGCGCAACGTCAAACCGCACAAAGTGCCGGGCTATGCCGCTGTGGTGTTGTCGCTGAAAAAACCGGGCGTGCCGCCGGGCGACGCCACCGCCGAACAAATGGATTTCGTCGCCGACATGGCCGATCGCTACAGCTTCGGCGAATTGCGCGTCACACACGAACAAAATCTGGTGCTGGCCGACGTCAAACAATCCGATCTGTTCACCGTGTGGGAGCAGGCCAAAGCGCATCACATGGCGACGCCCAACATCGGCTTGCTGACCGACGTCATCTGCTGCCCCGGCGGCGACTTCTGCTCGCTGGCCAATGCCAAGTCGATCCCGATCGCGGCGGCCATCACCCAGCGTTTCGAGAATATCGACTTCCAGCACGACATCGGTGAAATCGAACTGAATATGTCCGGCTGCATCAATGCCTGCGGTCATCACCATATCGGCAATATCGGCATCCTCGGCGTCGATAAAGATGGCAGCGAGTGGTATCAGGTGTCCATCGGTGGCGCGCAGGGCAACCATAGCTCGGTCGGCAAAATCATCGGCCCGTCCTTCTCGGCGCTACAAGTGCCGGGCGTAGTGGAGCGGCTGCTGGAAGTGTACGTGCGCGACCGCGTCGAAGGCGAGCGTTTCATCGACACGGTGCGCCGTATCGGCATGGAACCGTTCAAGGAACATGTGTATGCCTCGCCGATCAAGGGCGGTGCATTGGTAGGGGAAGACGAATATGCGTGACATCATCAAAGATAAGGCGGTCGTACCAGACGACTGGACGCTGTTGAAATTGGCAGAGGGTGAAAGCCCGGAAAGCATGTCGATTCCAGCCGGCAAGATCATCGTGCCGCTAACGGTATGGGAAGCGCAGCGCGGCAGCCTTTTGCAGCGTAGCGATGTCGGCGTGTGGATCGCTAGTCATGAACGGCCGGAAGTCCTGAAAGCGGATGTAACGAAGCTGCCGGTGATCGCCGTCGATTTCCCGAAATTTTCCGACGGCCGCGGTTTTTCGATCGCCTATAACCTGCGTGCACGGCTAGGCTATACCGGCGAACTGCGCGCCATCGGCGACGTGTTGCGCGACCAGATGTTTTATATGCAACGCATGGGTTTCAATGCCTTTGTCACGCGACCAGACCGCAACATTCACGATGCGCTCAAGAGCTTGTCCGACTTCTCGGAAGCCTACCAAACCGCCATCGATCAAAAATTGCCGCTGTATCGCCGCGTCGTGCGTGAGCAAAAAGCCACTCAGGAATGATGCGATGACAGCAAGTGATTTCAACGAGCGGCTCGATGTCACCAAGGCCATCCTTGGTCGTATCGCGACCGAATTTACACCGGCAGTATTCGCTTCCAGCTTGGCTGCCGAGGACATGGTGCTGACCGATCTGATCCTGCGCAGCGGCCTGCCCATCGGCATCTTCACGCTGGAAACCGGCCGTCTGCATAAAGAAACGCTGGATATGATCGGCCGTATCAAAGAAAGCTACGGCTACGATATCGCCCTGTTCAAACCGGAAGCGGCGGCAGTCGATGCGTATGTGCAAGCGAATGGCCTGAATGCTTTTTACGACAGCGTCGAGATGCGTAAAGAGTGCTGCCGCATTCGCAAGGTCGAGCCATTGAATCGCGCCTTGACCGGCAACAAAGCTTGGGTCACCGGCCAGCGTCGCGCCCAATCGACCACACGCGCCGAACTGCATGTGCAGGAAGACGACGCCGCACACGGCATGGTCAAGTTCAATCCGCTGGCCGACTGGTCGGAAGAAGATGTCTGGCACTACATACACAGCAACAAGGTGCCGTACAACCCGCTGCACGACAAGGGCTATCCCTCGATCGGCTGCGAACCCTGCACCCGCGCGATCCAGCCGGGCGAAGACGTGCGCGCCGGTCGCTGGTGGTGGGAAAATGCGGATACGAAGGAATGCGGTCTGCATCTGGTGGACGGCAAGCTGGTGAGAATGAAAGCAGTCAGTTAATGGCAAACCATCATTAACCACGGCGAACACGGCGAAAACCCCATGTCGATTTTGCTTTTCCGCCGTGATCGCCGTGCCCGCCGTGGTTAAAAAAGTTTTTTAAGATGAATGAAAATATGAACACAGCAGTCGATAAATTATTCCTAGACGCGGCCAGCAACCGCCATCTGGACTGGCTCGAATCCGAAGCCATCCACATCATGCGCGAGGTCGCCGCCGAGTGCAGCAACCCCGCCCTGCTGTTCTCGGGCGGCAAGGACTCGGTGATCTTGCTGCGCATCGCGGAAAAAGCGTTCCGCCCTGGAAAATTCCCCTTCCCGCTGGTGCACGTCGATACCGGCCACAACTTCCCGGAAGTCATCACCTTCCGCGACAAGCGCGTGGCCGAACTGGGCGAGCGCCTGATCGTCGGCTCGGTGGAAGATTCGATCAAGCGCGGCACCGTACGCCTGCGTAACCCGCAAACCGATTCGCGCAATGCCGCGCAAGCCGTGACGCTGCTGGAAACCATTGCCGAACACAAGTTCGACGCCTGCATCGGCGGCGCACGCCGCGACGAAGAAAAAGCACGCGCGAAAGAACGCATTTTTTCCTTCCGCGACGAATTCGGTCAGTGGAACCCGAAAGCGCAACGCCCGGAACTATGGGACTTGTATAACACCCGCGTGCACCCCGGCGAAAACATGCGCGTGTTCCCGATCTCGAACTGGACCGAGCTCGATGTGTGGCAATACATCGCCCGCGAAAAACTCGAATTGCCGCCGATTTATTTCGCTCACGAGCGCGAAGTTATCCCGCGCAACGGCTTGCTGGTGCCGTTCACCGACCTGACGCCGCCGAAAGAAGGCGAGCACGTGGAAAAACGCGTGGTGCGCTTCCGCACTGTCGGCGATATTTCCTGCACTTGCCCAGTCGCTTCCGATGCCGCCGATGTCGATGCGATCATCGCCGAAACCGCCGTGACCCAGATTACCGAGCGCGGCGCGACCCGCATGGATGACCAGACATCCGAAGCCTCGATGGAAAAACGTAAAAAAGAAGGATATTTCTAAATGAACGCCGTGGTTGCAGAACAATCCCATTCCGAAGCAGCGTCGAGCGAACGCGGCCTGCTGCGCTTCATTACCGCCGGCTCCGTCGATGATGGCAAAAGCACGCTGATCGGTCGCCTGCTGTTCGACAGCAAAGGCATCTTCGCCGATCAACTCACCTCGATTTCGCGCGCCAAACACAAACGCACTGTCGGCGACACCATCGATTTGTCCTTACTCACCGACGGCCTCGAAGCCGAACGCGAGCAAGGCATCACCATCGACGTCGCCTATCGCTACTTCGCCACCCCGAAACGCAAGTTCATCATCGCCGACACGCCGGGCCACGAGCAGTACACCCGCAATATGGTCACCGGCGCCTCGACCGCCGACGCTGTCATCATCCTGATCGACGTCTCCAAGGTCAAACTCAATGATGACGGTAGCGTCGAATTGCTGACGCAAACCAAGCGCCACTCGACCATCGCCCGCCTGTTGCGCATCGAGCACGTGATCGTCGCCGTCAACAAGATGGATCTGGTCAACTACGACCGCAGCGTGTACGACCGCATCATCGCCGAATACCAGAAATTCGCGCAGCCGATCGGCCTGACCGATATCCGCCCGATCCCGTTGTCGGCGCTGGCCGGCGACAACGTGGTCGAACGCGGCGACAACCTGTCTTGGTACGACGGTCCGACTCTGATCGAGCTGCTGGAATCGCTCTCGGTGTATGACGACGCCCACGAAGAGCCGTTCCGCTTCCCGGTGCAACTGGTCGCGCGTCACGGCGGCCATCTGGCCGACGATTTCCGCGGCTACATGGGTCGCATCGAATCCGGCAAAGTCAAGAAAGGCGACAAGCTGATCGTGCAACCAAGCGGCCTCGCCGCGACGGTGAAGGATATTCAAACGCTGGACGGCTCGCTGGAAACCGCCCGCGCCGGCCAATCAGTCACGTTGCTGCTGGAAGAGCACCTCGACATCTCGCGCGGCGACATGCTGGCCGAAGCCGCACATCCGGCCACCCTGCTGAAAACAGTGGAAGCCAATCTCTGCTGGCTGTCGGAAGAAGCGCTCGACCCACGCCGTAAATACTGGCTCAAGCACACCACGCGGCAAGTCGGCGCGCGCGTGGCGAAAATCGAATCGCTGTTCGACATCAACACCCAGGAACGCCGCCCCGCCGACACGCTCAAGCTGAACGATATCGCCACGGTGTCGATCAATGTGCAGCAGGCGCTGGCGGCCGATGCCTACGACGCGATCCGCGCCACCGGTGCCTTCATCCTGATCGATGAAGTGACACACCAGACCGTGGCCGCCGGCATGATTAAGATCGCCTGATAGATCACCTAATTTAGCGCAATGTCTTCCTCCGCCGCGCTCAGCTACGGCAAGGTCTGGTTGCTGGGTGCCGGCCCCGGTGCCGCCGATTTGATTACGGTGCGCGGCGCACGCGTGTTGGCGCAAGCCGAAGTGGTATTGCACGATGCGCTGGTCACTTCCGAGATGCTGGCACTCTGTCCGCAAGCGCTGAAAATCTCCGTCGGCAAACGCTCCGGCCAGCGCTCCGCCGCGCAAGTCAATATCAATCGTCAGCTCGTTGAGTGTGCTCGTCAATACAAACGCGTCGTGCGTCTGAAAGGCGGCGACCCCATGCTGTTCGGCCGCGCCGACGAGGAATTGCACGCATTGGAAGCAGCCGGTATCGAAGTCGAGATCATTCCCGGCATCACCGCCGCGCTGGCCGCCGCCGCCTCCACCAAACAACCCTTGACCAAGCGCGGCATCGCTCGCAGTGTCGCTTTTTTCACCTCCAGCACCGCGCCCAATCAACCGGAACAAACCACCCTGCCCGACTGCGATACGCTGGTGCAGTACATGGGAGGAAAGGAAGCCATCAAGACGGCACAAGCCCTGCTAGCGCGCGGCGAATCGCCGGATCTGCCGGTGGTGGTGGTGGAGAATTGCAGCCGCGTCGATGAGCGGATCGTGCGCTTGAGGTTGGCTGAATTGGAACAGGGATTGGCCGGATGCTCGGGCCCGGTGCTGGTGATGATCGGGAAGGCGCTGGCAGAGCGCCTATCAAAACAGCAGCCATAGAAACAATCGCCGTTATTTCTATTTCCCCAGCGCCGCAGCACAATAATCCGCAATCGCATTCAGCACGGCCGCATCTTCGCCGACGGCGCCGACTGCCTTGATCGTCATGCCGGGATGCTTCTTCCGCATACCGTCGAGCATCAAGGGCAAATCGCGCAGCACGTGGCCGCCTTGGCCGAAGAAGACTGGCGTCACCGTAACGTCGGTGCAGCCGTCGCCTTCCAGCGTCTGCACCAGTTCCGGCAGGCGCGGCGACATCAGTTCGAGAAAGGCAAGACGTACCGCCACATCCGGCAAACGCGCTTGCAGAATTTGCTGCAAGCGCTGAAACGGTGTAGCCCAGCGCGCATCGCGTGCGCCGTGGGCAAACAGGATGAGTGCGCGGTCGCCCATCTAATGCCTCTCCACCCACCACAACGAGGCGAGTGCCAGTAGTAAAAACAGCGCGCTCGGTAAGACTGCGGTCGCCAGCGGCGGCCAAGTATTGAGCAAGCCGAGCGTGGAGAACAGACCGTTGAGCAACTGGAAGCTGACGCCGATCATGATGCCGATGAAAATTTTCAGACTGACGCCGCCAGAACGGAAATGCAAGTACGCAAACGGCAGTGCCAGCGCTAGCATGACGAATACCGCGAACGGGTAAACAATTTTCTTCCAGAAAGCGATTTCGTAGCGCGTGGTGTTCTGGCGATTTTCCGCAAGGTGGCGGGTATAAGCGGCCAAGTTGTAAGCCGACATGCGATCAGGGTCGGCGAACAGCACCGAGAGTATGTCGGGCGTGATTTCGGAAGCCATGTCGAACGAATCCAGCTTGCGGATGTTCAGCGCAGGCGCATCTAATTTTGTAAAAGCGTCTGCGGCAAAACGCGTGTCGGTCACGTCCTGCAAACGCCAAGTGTTCGCGCCAAGATAGCGGGCGCTGGTGGCGGTACGCATGGCTTCCAGCCGGAAGTCGGGACTGAATTCGTAGATCATCACATCGTCCAACGTGCCATCCGGCTGCATCTGACGCACGTTGAGAAAGCGGGTGCCGATCGCCTCGCCATTGATGCCGTCGCTGCGAATGACGTCCTTGGCCCACAAGCCGGTGCGAAACTCCTGCGAGAGCGCGCTATCCTGTGCACGCAGTCGCCATTTTTCCGCTGCTGCGCTGGCGGCAGGAGAAATAACTTCACCGAACAGCGCCGTCGCCAAGGCAAACACAATGCCAATTTTCGCCAACATCTTCCAAGCCATCCAAGTGGACATGCTGGAGACGCGCATGATGGTGAACTCGGAACGCGAAGCCAGTTGCGCCAGCGCGTAGATCGAACCGATCAACACTGCAATCGGCATCAATTCATAGGTGTAACCGGGCAAACCCAACAACACATAGACGAAAGCGTGTTGCAAACGATAACCACCGCGCCCGACCGACGGCAATTCGCCGATCAAATCAAAGAAAGCGAACAGCGCAAGAAAAGCCGCCAATACAAATAGCACCGAACCGATGATCTGCGAACTGACATAACGTTGCAAGGTCTTCATGCTGCGGCCCGCATCGGAAAAAATGTGCGCTTGATGGCAGACCACAGCCGCAATGGATGCAGCGGATGATTCACCAAGATGCGCCAAGCAAACAAAGCAACGACGATCAGCGCGACCGCCAGATGCACCGGCCACCAACCTGCCATGAAAGTAAAGCGCCCCTGCACCACGCCTGCTTGCATCACGCTGGTGAGATTGCTATACAGGACGAACAACAGCAAGGCCATCAACAAATTGGCCGAGCGGCCGCCGCGTGGATTCACGAAGCCGAGCGGCACCGCCAACAGCATCAGCATCAGCGCCATCAAGGGCAGTGCCGTGCGCCACAGCAGTTCGCCTAAATTGAAATGATTGGGATCAGACAGCAGGCTCATGGTCGGCAGCGAGCGCGCCGATTTATCACCGATCAGCGCCTGCGACTGGTGCGCCACGATCACGCCATAGCGCTCAAACTCCATGATCTGAAAATCCGGCTGGGTCGGCGCGCCTTCGTAGCGTCGCCCTCGACTCATAATGAGAAATTTATCGCCGTGCTTGTCCACCTGTATCGTGCCTTCCTTCGCCACCACCACACTGGTGCGGCCATCGCGCCGGGTATTGACGAAGATATTTTTGACATTCAAAGCGTCGCCGCTGATGCCCTCGACGAAGAAGATACGGTCCGCCGATGCGGATTCCTGAAATTTGCCCGGCGAAACCTTGGCGATGTCTTCGCGCTTCTCGAAACGCTCGCGGAATTCAGCGCTCAACTGGTTAGCCCAAGGCGTGACGACAAAGCTCAGCGTGCCAGTCAACAACACGATGGGCAGACCGAAACGCAGCACGGGGCGAATCCAGTGTACCAAGCCGAGGCCGGAGGAAAACCACACCACCATTTCCGAATCCTGATAACTGCGCGACACCACCAGCAGCACCGAAATAAAGCCCGTGAGAATCAGAATAACCGGCATGTAGTTGAGCGCGGCGAAGCCTAGCATGGCGGTGACATCGCGCGAGTCGATCCTGCCGCCGGCGGCCTGGCCGAGAATTTTAATCAGCATCACGGTAATCGTGATGGTGAAAAGCGTGGTGAAGACGGCGCCTGCGGTACTGACCAGTTCACGGCGAAGGGCGCGCTGGAAAATCATTGATAAGCTCTATAATTACGCGACAGATTACGCATTTACTACGGGGAAAATCCATGGACTTTAGCATAAAATCATTCGACGCCAAAAACCCACTTTCTACCTTGAAAACCGGCTGCATCGCGGTCGCCGTATTTGAGGACGGCAAGCTGTCGCGCGAAGCGAAATTGCTCGACGCCAAAGGTGTGATTGCCGCCGCCCTCAAGTCCGGCGACATTTCCGGCAAACCCGGCACAAGCCTGCTGCTGCGCGACACGCACATTGCCGCCGCCCGCATCCTCTTAATCGGCCTCGGCAAGGAAGGCGACACCACCGACAAACATTTCAACGTTGCCGTACACGCCGTGGCGCGCAGCTTCGCCACGCTAGGCGCGAGCGATGCCGTGCTGGCTCTGCCCTTTAGCCAAGTGAAACACCGCGATGCTGGCGACACCATCCGCAGCAGCGTGCTGGCTCTGCGCGAGCACGCCTACCGCTTCGACGCCATGAAGAGCAAGAAGGAAGCGATGTCGCACGGCGTGAAAAAAATCGCGCTGGCGATCCCGGCGGCAGAAGCCGCTGCCGCCAAAACCGCACTGGCACAAAGCGTCGCACTGGCCAACGGCATGGACTTGACCAAAGACCTCGGCAACTTACCTGCCAACATCTGCACCCCGACCTATCTCGCCAATACCGCCAAAAAACTGGCGAAAGATTTCAAGCTCGACGTCGAAGTGCTCGACCGCAAACAGATGCAAGCGCTGAAGATGGGTAGCTTCCTCTCCGTCACTAACGGCACCGCCGAAGCACCGAAGTTCATCGTCCTGAAGCACTTGGGCGGCAAGGCCAAGGATGCGCCAGTGGTGCTGGTCGGCAAAGGCATCACCTTCGATTCCGGCGGCATCTCGCTCAAGCCGGGCGCGGGCATGGATGAAATGAAGTACGACATGTGCGGCGCGGCCTCGGTGCTCGGCACCCTGCGCGCGATCGCCGAAATCGGTTTGAAGCTGAATGTCATCGGCGTCATTCCCTCTTGCGAGAACATGCCCTCCGGTACCGCGACCAAGCCGGGCGACGTGGTCACGTCCATGTCCGGCCAGACCATCGAAATTCTCAACACCGACGCCGAAGGCCGCCTGATCCTGTGCGACGCCCTGACCTATGTCGAGCGCTTCAAGCCGGCCGCGGTGGTCGATATCGCCACCCTGACCGGCGCTTGCATCACCGCGCTCGGCCACCACAATTCCGGCCTGTTCACCCGCCACGACGACGCACATGATGCGCTCGCCGGTGAACTGCTGGCAGCCGGCAAATCCACCGGCGACACCGCCTGGCGTTTGCCGATCGAAGACAGCTACCAAGAACAGTTGAAATCGAATTTCGCTGACATGGCCAACATCGGCGGCGCGCCGGCCGGCAGCATCACCGCCGCCTGCTTCCTAGAACGCTACACGAAGAAATACACCTGGGCCCACCTCGACATCGCCGGCACCGCTTGGAAGAGCGGCGCAGCCAAGGGCGCGACCGGGCGGCCGGTGCCGTTGCTGACGGCGTTTTTGTTGAATCGGGTTGGTAGCAAGAAAACCGCGCAATAAAAAACGGGAAGTTTTTTTTACAGGAAGCTTCTCGCACCACTTCATCGCATCCTTACCTACTTTCTTGCGAAAGTATTTTTCGCGCAGTTACTCAGCTGCCGCGATTAACATGATCGACGGCATCTAGCCACGTCTCGCGACCAGAAGAAACCAAAAGTATTTGGAAGCAATAGACTACCGCGATTCTATATGTCACTATTTTGACTATCGCTCGCGAAAAAACTGCGCCAAAAACAAAAAGCCCACGGGTTTCCCCGTGGGCGGATACGAATCTTTCGATTCTTATTGTAGCAACGGCTCTCACCCCGGATTGCAACAACGGAGCCATTATCAGGGAGTTTTTCATGGAAAACAAGTCGCCCCAACAACAGCCCTTGAATACACTGACTTTCGGGCTCGATATTGGCATTGCGTCGGTTGGTTGGGCCGTGTTGAATTCGACACGAATTGTTGACCTAGGTGTGCGTGCCTTCGACAA
>JAFECY010000101.1 GCA_018241865.1 Pseudomonadota bacterium
GTGGGCACTTGGGTGTGCTGTACAGCGTGACAGGGCTATTCTTGACTGCTTGCGCCAGCTCGTAAGGCAGGTTGGCGGTATCGACGCCGCTGCTGCCATCGAGATTTTTTTGCTCGACTTTTTGGGCTGACTTCGGCGGCGGCGTGTCGGTGTAATTGACCTTGCCGTCCGGGCCGACCCATTTGTACATCTGAGCCTGAGCCGTGATGGCGGTCAGTAGCATGGCTAGGATGGCGGTGCGCGATACGAATTTCATGTCTTCCCCTTTGTTTTCTCTGTTGATTCAGGCTCAGGCGGCCATGCCGTTGTGTCGCAGTAGCGCATCGATGCGCGGTTCGCGGCCGCGGAACGCCTTGAAAGATTCCAGTGCCGGGCGCGAACCGCCCATCGCTAACACTTCCCGTGAAAATTTCAAACCGGCTTCGCTCGATAGTACGCTGCCGCTGGCGGCACCGGCTTCCTCGAAGGCGCTGTAGGCGTCGGCCGACAGCACTTCCGCCCACTTATAGCTATAGTAACCCGCCGAATAGCCGCCGGCAAAGATGTGGCTAAACGAATGTTGGAAGCGGTTGAAGGCGGGCGGCGTCAGCACCGCGACCTGTTTGCGTACTTCGGCCAGCACATTGGCCACGCTCTTGCCGCTGTCCGGCTGGTAGTCGTAATGCAAGTGCATGTCGAACAGCGAAAATTCCACCTGACGCAGTGTCTGCAGGCCGGACTGGAAATTCTTGGCGGCGATCATTTTGTCGTACAAAGCGCGCGGCAGTGCTGCACCGCTATCGACATGGGCTGTCATGTGTTGCAACACATCCCATTCCCAGCAAAAATTTTCCATGAATTGCGAGGGCAGTTCCACTGCATCCCATTCCACGCCAGAAATGCCGGAGACGCCCAGCTCATCGACTTGCGTCAGCATGTGGTGCAGGCCGTGGCCGAATTCATGGAACAGGGTGATGACTTCGTCGTGGGTGAACAAGGCCGGACGAGTCTTGCCATCCACCGTCACCGGTTCGCTGAAGTTGCAGGTCAGGTAGGCGACCGGGGTTTGCACGCTGTTGGCAAGCTTGCGGCGGCCGCGTGCATCGTCCATCCAAGCGCCGCCACGCTTGCCCTTGCGGGCATACAGGTCGAGGTAGAACTGGCCGATCAGCTTGCCGTCTTTTTCGATGCGGAAGAATGTCACGTCGGGGTGCCACACTGGCGCGCTGTCGGTTTTGATCTGCACGGCAAACAAGGTTTGCACCACGCGGAACAAGCCTTCGACCACTTTCGGTTCGGGGAAATATTCTTTCACTTCTTGCTCGGAAAAAGCGTAGCGCTGTTCACGTAATTTTTCCGAGGCATAGGTCGTGTCCCAAGCTTCTAGTGTGTCGATGCCGAGTTCGGTTTTGGCAAAGGCGCGCAATTCGGCCAGGTCTTTTTCGGCGAACGGCCGCGCGCGTTTTGCCAAGTCTTCGAGGAAGACGATGACTTGCTGCGGGCTTTCCGCCATCTTCGACACCAGCGACACTTCGGCGAAATTTTTGTAATCGAGCAGGTGGGCTTCTTCGTCGCGCAGCTTCAGCAGGTCGATGATGTTTTGTGTGTTGTCCCAGTCCGCGCATTTGGAAAAAACGGCGCCGAGTTCGGATGCTTTGGTGGCATTGGCGCGGTAGATGGTTTCGCGCAATTCGCGTTTATCAGCGTATTGCAGTACCGGGAAATAGGAAGGGAAGTGCAGGGTGAACTTGTAGCCGGACTTGCCATCTTTTTCCGCAGCAGCGCGTGCTGCCTGCTTCACATCGGCAGGCAAGCCGGACAGGTCGGCTTCGTCTTCAATGAATAGCGCGTAATCATTGGTGGCGTCGAGCACGTTTTCGGAAAAGCGGGTCGAGATTGCTGCGTGTTGCTCTTGGATCTCGGCAAAGCGTTCTTTTTTGTTCTCCGGCAGTTCCGCGCCGCCGAGACGGAAATCGCGCACGGCATTGGTGATGATTTTCTGGCGCGCCATCGACAGCGCAGCAAATGCCGGGCTGGCTTGCAAGGCCTTGTATTTCTCGAACAGCGCGAGGTTTTGCGCCAGTTCAGTCCAGAACTCGGTGACCTTGGGCAGATTTTCGTTGTAGGCCGCGCGCAGTTCCGGTGTATCGGCTACTGCATTCAAATGCCCGACCACGCCCCAAGCGCGACTGAGTTTTTCGGTGGCGTTTTCCAGCGGTTCGACAAAGTTTTCCCAACTGACTTGCGCCATCGGCGCTTCCAGTTGCGTCACCACCGCGCGGCTTTGCGCGATCAAGCCATCGACGGCGGGCGTTACGTGTTCCGGCTTGATGGCGTCGAAGCGCGGCAGGTCGGAAAAATCGAGCAAGGGATTCATGTCAGCCTCGTTCTGCAGATTCGATAGTGTTCATCAACAGCATGGTAATCGTCATCGGGCCGGTGCCGCCGGGCATCGGCGTCAGGTAGCCGGCGACTTCTTTCACTTTTTCAAAATCGGCATCGCCGCACAGTTTGCCCTTGTCGTCGCGGTTGACGCCGACGTCGATTACCACTGCGCCCGGTTTGACCATGTCCGCGGTGACGGTATTGCGTCGGCCGACCGCGGCCACGATGACATCCGCTTGTTTGGTATACACAGACAAATCCGGCGTGCCGCTATGACAGATGGTGACGGTAGCGTTGGCTTGCAAGAGCAACAGCGCCATCGGCTTGCCGACGGTGTTGCTGCGGCCGATGACCACGGCGTGTTTGCCGCGCAGCGATACGCCGGTGCTTTCGATCAACTTCATGCAGCCGTAAGGTGTGCAGGGGCGGAAGCCTTCCAGCCCGGTCATCAGTTCGCCGGCCGACAGCACCGAGTAGCCATCGACATCCTTGGCGGTGGCAATCGCTTCGATGACCTTGTGCGGATCGATGTGCTTCGGCAAGGGCATCTGCACCAAGATGCCGTGGATGCGCGGATCGGCGTTCAGCGCGGCGATGCGGCCGAGCAAATCGGCTTCCGACAAGCTGGCGTCGTATTTTTCCAGCACCGAGCGGATGCCGGCGTCTTCGCAAGCTTTGACCTTGTTGCGCACATACACATGACTGGCCGGGTCTTCGCCGACCAGGATGACGGCCAAGCCGGGCTGCTTGCCGCGCGACGTCAGGGCGGCGGCGCGTTGGGCGATGTCGGCGCGGATGGTCTTGGAAAGCAGGGTGCCGTCGATGATTTGTGCAGTCATGTTGTCTAGAGAGAAAAATGGGCGAAGCGAGATTATAAAACCACCTTGTTGGATGTTTCCGACGACAAGGTGTTCTTGATCGTGATGGCGGTCTAATTATCGTATTATGAAATCAAATACCGTAATTTGGAAAATAGAAAAACCAGTGTTACACTTCGGCCAACGGCACTACACTGCCTGAAACAGGTCACACAATGGCCGCACAAGATTCCATCCAAGAGGAGACAGACCCATGTCAGCCCAGCTTGAGCAAGTCATGGCGCAAGCCGCCAACGACCCGGATGTCGTTGAAACCCAGGAGTGGCTCGACGCCCTCGAAGCCGTGATCGAGGCCGAAGGCCCGGAGCGCGCCCACTATCTGATGGAACGCATGGTTGATCTGGCGCGTCGTCGCGGCGCGCATATTCCTTTCTCCGATAATACCGCCTACGTCAACACCATCCCCGCCCACCTCGGCGCACATTCCCCCGGCAATCTCGAATACGAAGAACGCCTGCGTTCTTGGATGCGCTGGAATGCGATGGCGATGGTGGTCAAGGCCAATCGCGCCGATGGCGACCTCGGTGGCCATATCTCCAGCTTCGCCTCGCTGGCGACCATGCTCGGCACCGGCTTCAATCATTTCTGGCATGCGCCGACCGCCGAACACGGCGGTGATCTGCTCTACATTCAAGGTCACTCCTCGCCCGGCATTTATGCCCGCGCTTTCCTTGAAGGGCGCTTGAGCGAAGAGCAGATGCTGAACTTCCGTCGCGAAGTCGGCGGCAAGGGTTTGTCATCCTATCCGCATCCGAAGCTGATGCCGAGCTTCTGGCAATTCCCCACCGTGTCGATGGGTCTCGGTCCCTTGATGGCGATTTATCAGGCGCGCTTTTTGAAATACCTGCATGCGCGCTCCATCGCCGATACCGCGCAGCGCAAGGTGTGGGCGTTCTGCGGCGACGGCGAAATGGACGAGCCGGAATCGATGGGCGCGATCGGCATGGCCGGTCGTGAAAAACTCGACAACTTGGTGATGGTAGTCAACTGCAATCTGCAACGCCTCGACGGCCCGGTGCGCGGCAACGGCAAGATCATCCAAGAGCTGGAAGCCGATTTCCGTGGCGCTGGCTGGAATGTCATCAAGGTCATCTGGGGCAGTTATTGGGACGATTTGTTGGCGCGCGACAAGGACGGCATCCTGCAACGCGTGATGATGGAAACCGTCGATGGCGAATACCAGAATTACAAAGCCAACGACGGCGCTTACGTGCGGAAGAATTTTTTCGGCAAGCATCCCAAGCTGCTGGAAATGGTGGCCAATATGTCGGATGACGATGTGTGGCGACTGAATCGCGGCGGCCACGATCCACACAAGGTATATGCCGCCTACAAACAAGCACAGGAACACAAAGGCCAGCCGACCGTGTTGTTGGTGAAAACCATCAAGGGCTTTGGTATGGGCAAGTCGGGCGAAGCGCGCAACACCGCGCATCAGACCAAGAAGCTCGACGATGAGGCAGTGCGCGAAATGCGCGACCGTTACGGTATTCCGATTCCCGACGATCAGTTGCATGAGGTGCCGTTCTTCAAGCCGGCCGAGGACACACCGGAAATGCAATACCTACACGAGCGCCGTGCGGCTTTGGGCGGCTATCTGCCACAACGGCGGATGCAGGCCGACGAAAGCCTGCCGGTGCCAGATTTATCGGCATTCCAGGCAGTGCTGGAACCGACCGCCGAAGGCCGCGAGATTTCCACTACCCAGGCGTACGTGCGGGTGCTGACTGCGCTGCTGCGCGACGAAAAATTGAAGCAGCGCATCGTGCCGATCTTGGTCGATGAAACGCGCACTTTCGGCATGGAAGGTTTCTTCCGCCAGATTGGTATTTTCAGCCAGCAAGGTCAGTTGTACGAACCGGTCGATCGCGATCAGGTCAGCTATTACCGCGAAGATAAGGCCGGGCAAATTCTGCAAGAAGGCATCAACGAAGCAGGCGGCATGTGTTCGTGGATCGCAGCGGCGACGTCGTACTCGACCAACAACCGCATCATGATCCCGTTCTTCATTTTTTATTCGATGTTCGGTTTTCAACGTATCGGTGATTTGGCTTGGGCGGCCGGCGACATGCGCGCGCGCGGCTTCCTGCTAGGCGGCACCGCTGGCCGCACCACGCTCAATGGCGAAGGTTTGCAGCACGAGGACGGCCACAGTCACGTGATGGCCTCGACCATTCCGAACTGCATGCCTTACGACCCGACCTTCGCGCACGAAGTTGCGGTGATCCTCCATGACGGCTTGAAACGCATGGTCGAGAGGCAGGAGGACGTGTTCTATTACCTCACCCTGATGAACGAGAACTACAGCCATCCGGGTTTGAAACCGGGGCAGGAAGAAAATATTCTCAAGGGCCTGTATCTGCTACAAGAAGGCGAGAAGGGTTTGAAGCATCGGGTGCAATTGATGGGCTCCGGCACCATTTTGCGCGAATCGATCGCCGCCGCAGCGTTGTTGCAGAACGACTGGGGCATCGCTGCCGATATTTGGTCGGCACCTTCCTTCACTTTGCTGGCACGCGATGGTCAGGCGGTCGAGCGCTGGAATATGTTGCACCCATCCGAAAAGCCGCGCGTCGCGCATGTGACGCACTCGCTGCAAAACTCGACCGGGCCGATCGTGGCGGCGACCGATTACATGCACACCTTTGCCGAACAGGTGCGCGCCTTCATTCCCAAGGGGCGCAGCTATAAAGTGTTGGGTACAGACGGCTTCGGCCGTTCCGACACGCGCGCCAAGCTGCGCGAATTTTTCGAGGTCGATCGCCATTTCATCGTGGTGGCGGCATTGAAGTCGCTGGCCGACGAGGGGGCGATTTCAGCATCGGTGGCGGCGCAGGCGATTGCCAAGTACGGGATCAATCCCGAGAAGCCGAATCCGGTGACGGTGTGATGCATTGAATAAAGACCGATAAACAAGATTCCCTCCCCTTCAAGGGGAGGGTTAGGGAGGGGATGGGGTCTGGTAGTGCGAAGAAGTGCTGACCCTACCCTCTCCCCAACCCTCTCCCTGAGGGAGAGGGTGAGAACGGAGCAAAAAATGCCATTGCTGGAAATGATGAACCCATCCCCATCCCCCGCCTTCCCCTTGAAGGGGAAGGAGATACTGGAGCAATGAAAATGCCATTGCTGGAAATTAAAGTGCCCGACATCGGCGACTTCAAGGAAGTCGAAGTCATCGAATTGCTGGTCAAGCCGGGCGACACGATCAAGGTCGATCAATCGCTGATTACGGTGGAGTCGGATAAAGCCAGCATGGAAATTCCAGCCAGCCATGCCGGCGTGGTGAAGGAATTGAAAGTGAAAATCGGCGACAAGGTGGCCGAAGGTTCGCTGCTGTTGCTGCTGGACGCGCAGGAAGATGCTGCCGCCGTCCCATCGCCAACGCCGACAGCCGCAGCCGCGCCGGTATCAGCACCGGCAGCACCAGCGACGGAAACTGTGGCTGCACCAGCTCCCGCTCCCGCACCTGCGGCGAAGCTGCCGCCCACCGCCGCTTTGCCGCCGCATGATGATGCCGGACACAAGCCGCATGCCTCGCCTTCTGTGCGCAAGTTCGCGCGTGAACTGGGCGTCGATCTGACGCGGGTGCAGGGTTCCGCCGTCAAGGGGCGCATCACGCACGACGATGTGCAAAACCATGTCAAGGCGGTGATGAGCGGCGCTGCCACCGCGCCATCTGTTGTAACGGGAGGCGCCGGTGTTGGTTTGACTCTTTTGCCTTGGCCTTCGCTCGATTTCTCGAAATTCGGTGCAACGTCTCTGCAGCCGCTGTCGCGCATCAAGAAAATCAGCGGCCCGAATCTGCATCGCAATTGGGTGCAGATTCCGCACGTGACGCAATTCGACGAGGCCGATGTCACCGAGCTGGAAGCATTCCGAAAATCGTCCAATGCCGCGCTGGAAAAATCTGGCAAGGGTAACGTCAAATTGACGATGCTGGCCTTCGTCATCAAGGCGTGCGTGGCGGCGCTGAAGCAATTCCCCGAGTTCAATGCCTCGCTCGATGCCAAGGGCGAAAACATCATCCTCAAGCAGTACTACCACATCGGCTTTGCTGCCGACACGCCGAACGGCCTTGTAGTGCCGGTCATCAAGGATGCCGATGCCAAGGGCATCAGCCAGATCGCCCAAGAGATGGCTGCGTTGTCGGCGCAGGCGCGCGAGGGCAAGCTGAAACCTGCCGACATGCAGGGTGCCAGCTTCACCATCTCTTCGCTGGGGGGCATCGGCGGCACGGCATTCACGCCGATCATCAATGCGCCGGAAGTGGCGATTCTCGGCTTGTCGAAATCGACCATCAAGCCGGTGTGGGACGGCAAGCAATTTGCGCCGCGCCTGTTGTTGCCGCTGTCGCTGTCCTACGACCACCGCGTCATCGACGGTGCGATGGGTGCGCGCTTCACGGTGTATCTAGCTGACGTACTGGCCGACATGCGCAAGACACTGCTGTGAAGAGCATGAGAGAATCGCCCTCCGTTTCCATTCAAGGAGTGTATGCATGACTACCTGCGTCGTCGTCAAGAAAGGCCGGCAGATTGCTATCGCCGCCGATTCGCTGGTGACTTTTGGCGATACCCGTTTGTCGAACGCCTACGAGGCGAACAACAAGATTTTTCAGATCGGCGAATCCTATGTGACGTTGGCCGGCACCGCCGCGCATTTTCCGGTGATGCGTAAATTGCTGACCGAGATGGGCGAGGAGTGCAAACTCAATACGCGCGATGAAGTGTTTTCCACCTTTTCGAAAGTGCACCAGATCCTGAAGGAAAACTACTTCCTGAATCCCAAGGAAGATGAGGAAGACCCCTACGAGTCCTCGCAGCTCACCTCGCTGATCGCCAATCCTTACGGCATCTTCGGCGTGTATTCGCTGCGCGAAGTGTTCAGCTTCGACCGTTTTTGGGGTATCGGCAGCGGCCGCAATTTCGCGCTGGGCGCGATGTATGCGGTGTACGACAAGACGGAAAATGCGCGCGATATTGCGCTGGCCGGCGTACATGCCGGCGTCGAGTTCGACAA
>JAFECY010000102.1 GCA_018241865.1 Pseudomonadota bacterium
CCGAAGGGCCCGCAGAAGACCGTCAACGTGGTCGAGTTCTACTACCCGGAAGAGATCGTGCTGTTCGAGGATAACGGCGTCAAGGTGCGCGACAAGCTGGCAAATCTCAGCGTCAGCAAAGACCTCGACTTCAGCGGCTATCTATTCGATCACGTCGAAGTGCACGAGTGCGATTACAACTGGAAGACTTTCATCGAAGTCTATCTGGAGGATTACCACGTCGAACCTTTTCATCCGGGCTTAGGGAGCTTTGTCTCGTGCGAAGACCTGCGCTGGGAATTCGGCCCGGACTACAGCGTGCAAACGGTCGGCGTGCATCGCGGCTTGCAGAAATCCGGCACGCCTGCTTACAAACAATGGCAGGAGCAGGTGCTCAAGTTCCGCAACGGCGCAGCACCGCCCTACGGCGCGATCTGGCTGACGCTCTACCCGAACATCATGGTCGAATGGTATCCGCACGTGCTGGTGGTCTCGACCTTGTGGCCGAAGGGCCCGCAGAAGACCGTCAACGTGGTCGAGTTCTACTACCCGGAAGAGATCGTGCTGTTCGAGCGCGACTTCGTCGAAGCCGAGCGCGCCGCCTACATGGAAACTTGCATCGAAGACGACGAGATCGCGCTGCGCATGGATGCCGGCCGCAAAATTTTGCTGGATCGTGGCGTCAACGAGGTCGGCCCTTATCAGTCGCCGATGGAAGACGGTATGCAGCACTTCCACGAGTGGTATCGCACGCACATCGCGCTGTGACCACAGATCGCGGCAATCGACCATGCGCTACACCACCCTGATTTCCGCCACCGAACTGGCGCAGCACGTGTTGCAGCCGGACTGGATCGTGCTCGATTGCCGCCACGATTTGACTCAGCCGGATGCCGGCCGGCTGGCATTTGAAGTCGGCCACATCCCCGGTGCGCAATTCGTCCATCTCGACCGCGATCTATCGGGCGCCAAGATCGGCGCCGACGGCGTCTTTCGCGGCCGCCATCCGCTGCCCGACCCCGATGCGTTGCTTGAAACCTTGCGTCGCCTCGGCATCGGCAAGCAAACGCAAGTGGTGGCTTACGACGCGCAGGGCGGCATGTTCGCCGCGCGTCTGTGGTGGCTGCTGCGCTGGCTCGGCCACGATGCGGTGGCGGTGCTCGACGGCGGCCTGCAATCTTGGCTGGCCGATGGCCTGTGGCTGTCGGTGGAATTGAAGGGGCGGCCGCGCGGCGATTTCAACGCCGGAACGTCGCTGACGCGCAGCGTCGATGTGCAAACCATCCTCGTCAATCTCGAACAAGCAACGCACCGCGTGATCGATGCCCGCGCCCCCGACCGCTTTCGCGGCGAGAATGAAACGATCGACCCGGTCGGCGGTCACATTCCCGGCGCACAGAATCGCTTCTTCAAAGACAATCTCGACGCCGCCGGCTACTTCAAACCGGCGCAGCAATTGCGCGACGAATGGCAAGCCTTCATCGGCGACCCGCAAGCCGCCATCATGCAATGCGGCTCGGGCGTGACCGCCTGCCACAACCTGCTGGCGTTAGAAGTCGCCGGCCTGCGCGGCGCGGCGCTGTATCCGGGCTCATGGAGCGAGTGGTGCGCCGATCCGGCGCGGCCGGTGGCGACTAACGATTAAGTTCCGGCGACAGCAGCCGGCAATTCGACAAAAAAATTTTCGGACAAGAAAAAATGTATCTACCCAAAGCCCATGAAGAAAGCAGAATCGAGGTGCTGCACGAACTGATGCGCACACATCCACTCGGCAGCATGATCACTACAGGAAAAGAAGGGCTGGCAGCGAACCATATACCGTTCTTGCTCGATCCGACCGTCGGCGAATTCGGCACATTGAAGGCGCATGTGGCACGCGCCAATCCGGTATGGCAGGATTTTTCCACTGACATCGAATCGCTCGTGATTTTCCAAGGATCACAGGCTTACATTTCTCCCAACTGGTATCCGAGCAAACATGAACACGGCAAGATGGTACCGACTTGGAATTACGCAGTCGTCCATGCGTATGGCATACCCAAAGTTGTCGATGATGCGGCTTGGCTTTTGAAGTTGATCGGCGATCTCACGGACACACATGAAGCTTCCCAGAAAATCCCTTGGAAAGTCTCTGATGCACCCCAAGATTTCACCGAACGCATGCTCGACATGATCGTCGGCCTCGAAATTCCGATTACAAAAATCATCGGCAAATGGAAAGTCAGCCAAAACCGCACGCCAGCCGATCGACTGGGCGTTGCCGCCGGATTGACTTCGCGCAACGACGATGAATCGCGTGCAATGGCGGCGCTGGTGATGCAGACAATACGCGACCAAGCCTAGGGCGCGTCAATGCGCGTGCCCGGTCACCAATAAAACAATCGCCACCCCCAGCGCAATCAGCAGCACTTGCGGAATCGTCTCGCGCAGCGTGGCGCGGCGCTGCATCTGCGGCATCAGGTCGCTGACCGCGATGTAAATAAAGCCCGAGGAAGCAAACACCAACACAAAAGGAATCCAGCCCGAAGCGCGTTCCAATGTGAAGTAGCCGAGCAAGCCGCCGACCACCGCCATCAAACTGCACAACAGGTTATAGACATAGGCGCGCGCGCGTGAAAAACCGGCGTTCAAGAGCACGATGAAGTCGCCGATTTCCTGCGGGATTTCATGGGCGATGATC
>JAFECY010000103.1 GCA_018241865.1 Pseudomonadota bacterium
ACATGAATGATCGGGATATATGATCGGGATATTTTACGCGACAACCTTCTCCGGCGTGGGCAATTGTTTTGCAAGAGCAACACTGCAAACCCACGCTTATTCGCTCTATGCTCCGCAAAAAACAGCAAAGTTATTACAGGGCACGGCAAAATCATTATGATGTCGAACTGATTCTTCATCTTGGCCGAACCGATTTCCCTTTCCCACAACATGACCAGCCCGGCACTGCAATTTCGACACATCGTCAAACGATACGACAAAAATCCCGTCTTGCAAGACATCGACTTCACCATCGCCAAGGGAGAATTTTTCGGACTGGTTGGCGTCAATGGCGCCGGCAAAACCACGCTCATCAAATGCCTGCTGGATTTCCACAGCGTCGATGAAGGTGCGATCGATATTTTCGGCGTCAGCCATCGCCTAATGCAGGCGCGTCGCCCGATGGCTTTTCTCCCGGAACGATTTACTCCGCCTTATTATCTGACCGGTATCGACTTTTTGAAATACACCCTGAAACTGCAATCTCTGCCCTACGACGACGCGCAGACGCGAGCGATGCTGCAAGTGCTGGATTTGGATGTCGCCGCCCTCAAGCGGCCGGTGCGTTCCTACTCCAAAGGCATGACCCAGAAACTCGGCCTCGCAGCCTGCTTCCTCGGCAACAAGGACTTGTACGTGCTGGACGAACCCATGAGCGGACTCGACCCGAAGGCGCGCGCGCTGCTCAAAGCCCAATTGCTGCGGATGCGCGCGGCCGGCAGCACCCTGTTCTTCAGTTCGCATGCACTAGCGGATGTCGAAGAAATCTGCGACCGCATGGCGATTTTGCATGGCGGACAATTGCGTTTCATCGGTTCTCCAGCGGAATGTCGGCAACAATTTGCAGCCGATTCGCTAGAACAAGCTTACATGCGCTGCATTACCTAACCATCTGTTTTCTTATATTCAGAACCGATCAACCGCCGCCGCCTCGAACCCAAGCGACCATGTATCTTTCCCACTTCGGCCTGAACCAATCTCCTTTCGGTATCACACCCAATCCGATCTTCTTTTTCGCCGGCAACAAGCGCGGCGCGATTCTGGAAGCGCTGCTCTACGCCGTTACCAATGGCGAGGGAATCGTCAAAGTCACGGGCGAAGTCGGCAGCGGCAAGACCATGTTGTGCCGGATGCTGGAAAGCATGTTGCCGGACAATATCGAGGTCATTTACCTAGTCAATCCGACTTTGGGTCGAGAAGAAGTGGTGTACGCGATCGCCGGTGAGCTGGGCTTGCCGACCGATGGAAAACGCCCGGATGAAATGATCCGCGCTTTGCAAAACGACCTCATCGCCAAGCACGTCGCCGGCAAGCAGGTGGTCTTGCTGGTCGAGGAAGCGCAGGCGATGCCGCTCGATACGCTAGAAGAAATCCGTTTGTTTTCCAATCTAGAAACTGCTCACCACAAGCTGCTGCAGATCGTTCTGTTCGGTCAACCGGAACTCGATCAGAGCTTGCAACTACCACGCATGCGCCAACTGAAAGAGCGCATCACGCACAGTTTTGAAGTGCCGCCGCTAGAACCGAAGACCATCCCGGAATACCTGATGTTCCGCATGCGTGCGGCGGGTTATCACGGGCCGGATATTTTCAGCAAAGGAGCGATCCGTCACATCACCACGGTATCGGAAGGCATTGTGCGGCGTATCAGCATCCTAGCCGACAAAGCGTTGTTGGCCGCCTTCGCCGACAATACGCATGCCATCGAAGCCCGCCACGTCAAGGCAGCCATTCAGGACAGTGAGTTTTCGGCTAGCGCCAAGGCGCGGCAGCGACGCAATATCATCCTTGCCTTGATATTGGCATCGGCTTTATTTGTCGTCAGTGGACTGGCATGGCACTTTTCCCGCCCGACCGTTCCGGGAACACCACTCGCCCACCCGGTGACCGAAATCGGCGCGACGCCGGCGACAAGCACCGCCACCACCGCTACCACCGTATCGACCACACTGCCCGCTGTCGCCGCACCCGCGAATGCTGCCGAGTCGAAAAAAACCATTCCCGCCGCCAGCATCCTGCAACAGCGTCTAGAAAGCACCAAAGCTTGGATCGACGCCGAAGCGCCCAAACGGTTTACCGTGGAAATCACGCTGGTCGAGGCCAATAGCCGCATCCGGGCAGAGCAAGCCCTGCTGGCGCGCGAAACCGAACTCGGCGCTGACCAAATCCATGTTTTCCCAACGCGCATAGGCGGCCGTCCCCGTTACGGCTTCACGCATGGCAGCTATGCCACCATTTCGGAAGCCATCGCCGCGCGTGACAAGCTGGCAAAACAATGGGGATACCGTCCGCAAATTCGCACCATCAACAGTATTCGTCAGGAAATCGACAAAACCCGCAGCGCCGATCTCTGGCAGCAGCAATAACCAGAATATGGTTGGGGAATGCGATATAAACCGTGGCGCACAGACCGCATTCGCACTTTTCAATTAGTTGAAATCGAGAATCTAGCTTAAAATCTCCTTAAATTTCCTCAGTTACAACAATACAGTTCGCGCTCCCCATGACCAAAGTCGCTGTCAGCACCTTATTTAGTTGTGCCATTCTCGCCGGCTGCGGCACCCAACCGATGGTGCCATCGACAGGGCATATCAAGGAAGCGCCGCAGCCTGCCGGCAGCATTCCCGCGCCGGTTCAGCAAAGCGCCATCCTTGCGCCGCCCAAGCCCGCCCCCAAATCGGAAACCTACAGCGTGACGGTTTACCGAGTGCCGGTGCAATCCCTGCTATTCGCGCTGGCACGCGACGCCAAGGTCAATATCGACGTTCACCCCAGCATCGAGGGGGAGGTGACGCTCAACGCCATCAACCAAACTTTGCCGCAACTGCTCAGCCGCATCGCCAAGCAAGTGGACATGCGCTACGAACTGGACGGCTCCAATCTCGTGGTATTGCCGGATACGCCCTTCCTGCGCAACTACAAGGTTGACTATGTCAACATGACCCGCAATTCCACCAGCAACGTCAATATCGCGACGCAAATATCGACGGGGAGCGGCGCCCTCGCGGCAAGCGGCGGCAGCGGCGGCGACAACAATTCGCGCACCTCGGTATCGAACACCTCGAACAACCGCTTCTGGGAAACCTTGGTGCAAAACATCAAGGACACGCTCAAGGAAGAAGACCGACTGGTCGTCAAGTCGCGCTCGGAGAGCACTGAACAGCGACAAGCCGGACAAGATGCCTCTGGCAAGCCGACCGCCAATCCGTCGTCTGTCGTGGTCGTCGGCAACCAGCAGCCAAACCAACAAGGCGCAAATCAACAAGTTTCTGAAAACGAACGTGCGGTATCGGTGATCGCCAACCCGGAAACCGGCCTGATCGCCGTCCGAGCCACCAGTCGCCAGCATGAGAAAGTTCAGAAGTTCCTCGACATGGTCATGTCCAGCGCCAAGCGCCAGGTACTGATCGAAGCGACCGTGATCGAAGTGCAGTTGAGCGACCAATACCAACAAGGCATCAATTGGTCGAGTCTGCGCAACAGCGCGACGGAAGGGTTGAGCATCGGTCAAGCGCAGGTCAACAATGTCGCGCTGCCATCCGGCGTCAATACCGGCACCAGCGCCGGCCTGTTCACGCTGAACTACATCAATCCGGGCACGCGCTTAGGCAATCTGGCGCTGACTCTGCAGTTGCTCGAATCGTTTGGCAAGGTCAAGGTCTTGTCCAGTCCGAAAATCAACGTGCTGAACAACCAAACCGCCTTGCTGAAAGTGGTGGATAACAGCGTCTTTTTTACCGTGACGGCGACCACTACACCGGCACAAGTTGGCATCCCGGCGACCACCACTTATACGTCCGAGCTGCATACGGTGCCAGTCGGTTTCGTCATGAGCGTGACGCCGCAAATCGCCGACACCGATGAAGTGACGATCAATGTTCGCCCCAGCATCTCGCGCATCGTCGGTTACGTGCAAGACCCGAACCCGGCGCTGGCCAATGCGGCCGTGCCGGTCGTCAGCAGCGTGCCGGTGATCCAGACCCGCGAAATGGAATCGATCCTGAAAGTCAACAGCGGCCAAATCGCAGTCATGGGCGGCCTGATGCAAGACAGCGTGGACAACAACAAGGATGCGATTCCTGTCTTAGGCAAAATTCCGGTGATCGGCAATGCGTTCAGCTATCGCAACGACACCTCCAAAAAATCAGAATTGGTGATTTTCATGCGCCCACTGGTGGTCAAAGACGCCAGCATGACCGGTGATTTCCGCGACTTCCGACACATGTTGCCTACCAACGAACCGCTGGGGAAAAACCCTTATACAGAGCCAGTCAGATTACCCGCTGCTGATACGAAGGCGGAGGGCAAATGAGTCTGTTAATGCAAGCGCTCAAGAAAGCCGAGCAAGCCAAGCAACAGACCGATGAGCCGAGCAAACCAATGTCGGCCGAGGAAAAACCTGCGCCTACCGCTCCCGAAGAATTGTCCCTGTCCCCTATGGAGACAGCCGGCGCGCCTACGCAGGCACCGCCAGCAGATACGGCAAAGCTGGATGAACATCCGGTTAGCAACGTAGAAAAATCCGCGAGCGATATTCCGCCACGCACTTCACCACACACCGCTGCGCTAGACATCCCCCCTCTTGCACCACTACCGTCGGAGCTGTCCGTGCCCGTGTCGGGTGCGCCGTTGGAACAGCCATCGAGCCCGCCACCACCGCAACCAGCCTCTGCAACAGCAGAACCGGCAGCAGTGCCAGCCAACAAGACAAGCGTGCCGCCGGAATCGCTGGCTCGACCCGCAGTCTCCAAACCGACGCTCTACAGCGGGACGCGTCCGCAACCACGCGAATCGGGCGCACAACAAACGGCCAAAGCGGTATTTGCCTCGAAACAACTGGCGCACAAAAACCAAGGTATGCGTATCGCCCTCGGGGCGATTGTTGTCTTACTCTTGGCTTCCGCTGGATTCGGCTATTACTACATACAGGGGATCACACAAAAGAGCAGCGTCATCACTGCCGGCACGCCAACGCAACCGCCCGTTCCGCCAGACCCCGCTCTCGCGGCACAACAACAGGCAGACAGCACTGCCATTGCTTCCACGCCTGCGACAACCGCATCCATGATCGCAGCAGCAGACAGCACCGCGGCTCTATCCTCTGGCAAATTGGCAGGCGGGCAAACCGTGACCGCATCCGAACCAGCCACACCAGTAAAGACGCTGCCTGCGGACAAGCTCGCCATTGCCGACACCGAACAGAAAGCCATGCCGACACCGGCAGCAAACAAATCCACGCAAATCGGCAGCGCCGGCATCACGATCCGTCAAACCAATAACGTCGATCGCATCAACCCGACATTGGCCAGCGCTTATCAAGCATTCGTCGCAGGCGACACGACTTCGGCACAGCAGAAATATCAACAAGTCGTGCAACTCGATGCCAACAACCGCGATGCATTGCTGGGACTGGCAGCAATCGCCCTCGTTCACAAACAACCGGCTCAAGCGGGAGCGTATTATCTAAAGCTGCTCGAACTCGACCCGGCCGATGCCGATGCCGTGGCCGGCATGATCAGCCTGCAGCAAGGCAATCTGGCGCAAAACGAAAGCCACCTGAAGAAAATCATCGTCGATAACCCGAATGCTGTCGCGGTGCAATTCGTGCTGGGCAATCTGTATGCGCAGCAATCGCGCTGGGCCGATGCGCAGCAAGCCTATTTCCAAGCTTTTGGCGGCGCGCCAGGTAATGCCGATTACGCCTTCAATTTAGCAGTCAGCCTCGACCGTCTGTCGCAAACAAAACTCGCGCTGGAATACTATCAACGTGCGCTAGCGCTGGCACAAAACGGTTCCGGCAATTTCAACAAGAGCGCGGTACAAACGCGCATCCGGGAACTGCAGTCAGTCGCCAACAACTAAGACGAGAACCATGGCGGAACAACAGAAACTCCCCTTAGGCAAGCTGCTGATCCAGAAAGGCGTGATCAGCGAAGATCAATTACGCATTGCGCTGACTGAACAGAAACGTAGCGGCGTCCCACTCGGCAAACAGCTCATTTCGCTTGGCTTCGTCACCGAAGCGACAGTGCGCGAAGCGCTCTCGGAAAATCTGAATCAGCAAAGCACCGACCTGACCAGCTTGATCGTCGATGCTACCGCGGTCAAACTAATCCCCAAAGATGTCGCCAAGCGCTACCGCGTGTTCCCTGTCGTGTTCGACAAAGGCGCACGCAACCTGATGCTGGCCATGGCCGACACTGCCAACATTGTCGCGCTCGACCAAATCAGCGCCATGCTCGGCAAAGACATCAGTGTCACACCGGTGCTGGCAGGCGACTCAGAAATCAACAAAGCCATCGATCAATACTACGGCTTCGAGTTGTCGATCGACGGCATCTTGCACGAAATCGAAACCGGCGAGATCAATTACCAAAGCCTGCAGACCATCTCGGACGAATACAGCCAGCCGCTAGTGCGTTTGATGGATGCGATCCTCGCCGATGCGGTGCAACAGAACGCCTCGGACATCCACTTCGAGCCGGAGCAATTTTTTCTGCGTATTCGTTATCGCATCGACGGTATCTTGCGTCAGATCCGCAGCCTGCACAAAACCTACTGGCCGGCGATGGCCGTGCGGCTGAAGGTGATGAGCAACATGAACATCGCCGAAACGCGTGCCCCGCAGGACGGTCGCATTTCGATCAATTTTTCCGGACGGCAGATCGATTTCCGTTCCGCTGCCCAACCGACCGCACATGGCGAAAACTTCGTGCTGCGTATTCTGGATCGCCAAAAAGGTATCGTGCCGCTAGATGGACTCGGCCTAGGTGACGACGAACTGACTTTACTCAAACTGATGATCGCCCGGCCGGAAGGCATCATCTTGGTGACCGGCCCGACCGGTAGCGGCAAGACCACCACGTTGTACTCGGTACTGAATCACATCAACACCGACAGCGTCAACATCATGACGCTGGAAGATCCGGTCGAATATCCGATGAACATGATCCGGCAAACTTCGGTCAATGAATCGGCCAAGATGGGTTTCGCCAACGGCATCCGCTCGATGATGCGACAAGACCCGGACGTCATCCTGATCGGCGAAATCCGCGACCAAGACACAGCGGAAATGGCATTCTCCGCCGCAATGACCGGCCACCAAGTGTATTCCACCCTGCATACCAACTCTGCCATCGGTGCGATTCCGCGTTTGCTAGACATCGGCATCTTGCCAGACATCATGTCGGGTAACATCATCGGCATCGTCGCCCAGCGACTGATCCGCAAGCTCTGCCCGCACTGCAAGGAAACCTTCGAGGCCGATGCCGTCGAACGCCGCCTGCTCGGCGTTGCCGAAGACAGCCCACCGGTCATGATTTGTCGTGGCGTCGGCTGTGAGCGCTGCGACCACCAAGGTTACAAAGGCCGCCTGAGCATCATGGAACTGCTGAAAATGAATGGCGAACTGGACGACCTGATCGCCCGCCGCGCCACATCAAGGGAATTGCACAGCGCTGCAGTCGCCAATGGTTTCCGCCCCTTGGTTGACGATGCCGTGCGGCGGGTGCTGGATGGCTCATCCTCCCTCGATGAAATTTCTCGTGTCGTCGATCTGACAGACCGTCTGCTGCAATGACGATCTACGCTTATCAGTCGATGGATGCCAACGGCAAGACGATCCGTGGCAACATGGACGCCGCCAACGTGCCCGACCTCGAAATGCGCTTGAAGCGCATGGACTTGGATCTCATCGACTGCAAGCAGCAAGACGAAAAAACTTTCACGCTACGCAAAGGCAAAATCACCCGCAAGGACATGATTAACTTCTGCTTCCACATGGAGCAGATGACTGGTGCCAGCGTACCGATCCTAGAAGGTCTGGCCGACCTGCGCGACAGCATCGACAATCCGCGCTTTCGCGAAGTGGTCGCCGATCTGATCGAAAACATCGAAGGCGGCTCGCAATTATCGGAAGCGATGGATCGTTACCCGCGCATTTTCGACAAAACTTTTTCCAGCCTCATCAAAGCCGGCGAGCAAAGCGGAAAAATCGCCGAAGTGTTCAAGAACCTAGCGGAAAATCTCAAATGGCAGGATGAGCTAGCGGCGCAGACCAAAAAAATCGTGATGTACCCCGCCTTTGTCGGCACCATTGTGATGGGCGTGACTTTTTTCCTGATGATTTATTTGGTGCCGCAGTTGACCAGCTTTATCCGCAATATGGGGCAAGAGTTACCGTTTCACACCAAGGCGCTGATCTTCGTTTCCAACATCTTCATTCATTACTGGTACATCATCCTCGCTCTGCCCATCGTGGCGTATGTGGTAATGGTCATCACATTGAAACGAAGCGAGCGAGCACGTTACAAGGCAGACGAATACACCTTGCGTATTTGGATGGTGGGGCCGGTTTTGCATAAGATCATCTTGGCGCGCTTCGCCACCTTTTTCGCGATGATGTATTCCTCCGGCATCACGATCTTGGATGCGATCCGATTATCGGAAGACATCGTTGGCAATGCAGTCATCGCCAACGGTTTGCGGCGCGCCGGCCAATTGATCTCGGAAGGTCAAGGCGTGACATCGGCCTTCCAAAGCACTGGCATTTTCCCGCCGTTGGTGATTCGTATGCTGAAGGTCGGTGAAGCGACCGGCTCGCTAGATAAAGCACTGTACAACGTCAGCTACTTCTACAATCGTGAAATCAAAGAAAGCATCGAAAGAGTACAAGCCATGATCGAACCCGTCATGACCGTCATTCTCGGCGCCATTCTGGGCTGGATCATGCTCTCGGTGCTG
>JAFECY010000104.1 GCA_018241865.1 Pseudomonadota bacterium
CGACGCTGGCTGTTCGCCACCAATCACAAGGACATCGGCACGCTGTACATGTGGTTTTCCTTCACGATGTTTCTTTCTGGCGGCGTGCTGGCGTTGGGTATCCGCGCCGAACTGTTCCAGCCGGGCTTGCAGTTGATGCAGCCGGAGTTTTTCAATCAACTGACCACCATGCATGGCCTGATTATGGTGTTCGGTGCGATCATGCCGGCCTTCGTCGGTTTCGCCAACTGGATGATCCCGTTGCAGATCGGCGCTTCTGATATGGCGTTCGCCCGCATGAACAACTTTTCGTTCTGGCTGTTGCCGCCCGCCGCGATGTTGCTGATCGGTTCTTTCTTCGTCCCTGGTGGCGCCACTGCCGCCGGCTGGACGCTGTACGCGCCGCTATCGACCCAGATGGGCGTCGGCATGGACATGGCGATTTTCGCGGTGCACATCATGGGTGCGTCCTCGATCATGGGTGCGATCAACATCATCGTCACCATCTTGAATATGCGTGCGCCAGGCATGACCCTGATGAAGATGCCGATGTTCTCTTGGACTTGGTTGATTACCGCCTATCTGTTGATCGCCGTGATGCCGGTGTTGGCTGGTGCGATCACCATGACGCTGACGGATCGCCACTTTGGCACGTCTTTCTTTAATGCTGCAGGTGGTGGTGATCCGGTGATGTACCAGCACATTTTCTGGTTCTTCGGTCACCCCGAGGTGTACATCATGATCTTGCCGGCGTTCGGCATTGTGTCGCAGATCATTCCCACCTTCGCCCGCAAGCAGTTGTTCGGTTATGCCTCGATGGTGTATGCGACTTCCTCGATCGCCATCTTGTCCTTCATCGTCTGGGCGCACCACATGTTCACTACTGGCATGCCGATTACGGGTCAGTTGTTCTTCATGTACGCCACCATGTTGATCGCCATTCCGACGGGTGTGAAGGTGTTCAACTGGATCGCCACCATGTGGAGGGGCTCGATGACCTTCGAGACGCCGATGCTGTTCGCGGTTGGTTTCATCTTCGTATTTGCCATTGGTGGTTTCACTGGTTTGATTTTGGCTGTGACGCCGGTTGATATCCAGTTACAGGATACCTATTACGTTGTGGCACACTTCCATTACGTGTTGGTGGCTGGCTCCTTGTTCGCTCTGTTCGCCGGTTTCTATTATTGGAGCCCGAAGTGGACCGGTCATATGTACAACGAAACGCGCGGCAAAATTCACTTTTGGGCTTCGCTGATTACTTTCAACATCACTTTCTTCCCGATGCATTTCTTGGGTCTGGCCGGCATGCCACGCCGCTATGCTGACTATCCGGCACAGTTCACCGATTTCAACATGGTTGTCTCGATCGGCGCATTGGGCTTCGGCTTGTCGCAGGTGTACTTCCTGTTCTTCGTCGTGCTGCCCGCGATCAAAGGTGGTAAAAAAGCAGCGGACAAGCCGTGGGATGGTGCGGAAGGTTTGGAGTGGACTGTGCCGAGTCCGGCGCCGTTCCATACCTTTGAAGTACCGCCGACGGTCAAGTAATCATCGTGTGTGTTGCGGGACTGCGTTAAGCGAAGTGGTACTCAGTCCCCAACAATATAGAAAAGCAGGGCAGAGTGAAGATAAGTGTGCGCTGCTCTTTACTGAATACGAAAATGTCCGAACCGAACAAGCCGAACAATTTGAAAACCGCCCTGATCTTCGCGGGGGTGGCCTTGTTCTTTTTTGTCGCTGTGTTCGTCAAGCGCATATGGTTGAGTTGAGATGACGCAGCCCGACCACAAGCCGCAGGAAGTGCTGATTCGCAAGTTGAACGTGCAGATGCTCGGCAAGTTGCTGGTGGTGGCGGTGCTGATGCTGGGTTTCGGCTATGCGTTGGTGCCCATGTACAAAAAGATTTGCGAGATTACCGGGATCAATGTCCTGACGCCGCAAGATGCCAAGGTGGAAACGGCCGGTAATACGCAGATCGACAAGACGCGCAGCATCACGATCGAGTTCGATGCGAATGCGCAAGGCCCGTGGCGTTTCCGCCCGACGGTAGCGAGCATGCAGGTGCATCCGGGCGAAATGGCGCAAGTTGTTTACGAAGTTGTGAATACGCAGGCACGTAGCATCGATGCGCAGGCGATTCCGAGCTACGCGCCGCAGCAGGCGGCCAGTTACTTCAAAAAGCTGGAATGTTTTTGTTTCAAGCAGCAAACGCTAGGCCCGAACCAAGCCAAGCAAATGCCGGTGGTGTTTTATATCGATCCCGCGCTGCCGAAAGATGTGAAGACAATTACTCTGTCTTATACATTTTTCGAGGTGGCGGGCAGCAGGAAAGCGAGCTGAAAGGCGAGTGACATGCAGGATTTGAAGGATGCAGCGAACCGCAAAGCCTCGTTGTGGGCGACTCTGAAGGCGGTATTTTGGTCGTTTTTCGGCGTGCGCAAAAAAAGCGGTTACGACCAAGATGCGGCGCAACTGAATCCGGTGCATGTGATCGTCGCAGGCATTATTTGCGCGGTGGTATTCGTGCTGATCCTGCTGCTAATCGTCAAGAGTGTCGTCGCACAGCAGTAGCGCAGAATGATTTAAATTTGTTTTACTGGTACAGAGCAGCAAGTCGCAAGACCGGCTCTAACGGATTTTGAACCCTGGAGATGGAAATGAGTTCTCAACAACACGCAGCAGCGCCTTATTATTTTGTCCCCGGCCCGTCTAAGTGGCCGGTGCTGGCGGGCGCATCCATGCTACTGACTATGGCCGGTGCATCGGGCTGGGTCAATGGCTATAGTTGGGCGCCGTATGTCAATATCGCCGGCATTCTGTGTTTGTTGGTCGTGTTGTACAACTGGTTCGGCGACACGATCGCTGAATCCGAAGGTGGTAAATACAGCAAGCGCATCGACAATTCTTTCCGTTGGAGCATGAGCTGGTTCATCTTTTCGGAAGTGATGTTTTTCGCCGCGTTTTTCGGCGCCCTGTTTTACGCACGTAGCATCAGCATGCCTTGGTTGGCTGATCTCGACCACAAGGTGCTGTGGCCGGATTTCGCCGGGCAGTGGCCGAACGTCGGTCCGGCGGGCACTGTCGATTCGTTCACGGCAATGGGGCCGTTCCCGATCCCGACGATCAACACGCTGCTGCTGCTGACTTCCGGCGTTACTCTGACCATTTCGCACCATGCGTTGCGCGCAGGCCATCGCAGCAAGACGGCGTTTTGGCTGTTCGCCACTATTCTGTTGGGCGCGGTCTTTATGGGTTTTCAGGCTTATGAGTATCACCACGCTTATACCGAACTGAATCTGAAATTGACGTCAGGCATATACGGCTCGACCTTCTTCATGTTGACCGGTTTCCACGGTTTCCACGTGACTATGGGTGCGATCATGTTGTCGGTGGTGTTGTACCGCTTGCTGCGTGGCGATTTCACGCCTGAGCATCATTTCGCTTTCGAGGGCGCAGCTTGGTACTGGCATTTCGTGGACGTTGTCTGGCTTGGCCTGTACATCGTGGTGTACTGGTTGTAAACGCCGCAGGTCAAACGAAAAAGCCGCACCAAGGTGCGGCTTTTTTACTATGCGGAGCGAGTTATCCGACGCGAATTTGGTGTGGCTCAGTGCGTCTAGCGTATGCCGGTCGGCTGAATCCAACCCAGTTTGTAGGCGATTAAAATGAACAGAAATAGCAAGATCGATAGTCCGACTCGTAGCGCTAGGGCGTTCACGGTACGATTGGTTTTGCCCTTGTCGCGCATCAGGAAAACCAGCGCCGAGCCGAGGCTGGCAAGGATCAGTACAAAGGCAATGACAATGACGATTTTCATGGCGACTGCGGCGCTTCGGTCTGCTTGTTAAAATGACGAGTTTGTAAGACGTGTTGTGGGTGACATTGTAATGCCTATCGGTTTTCGTTTCAGGTGGATCCCCTTCGTTGCAACTATGAGCGTTGTCAGTATTGGCATTGCGCTGGGTCAATGGCAAACGCGGCGTGCGCTGGAAAAAGAAGGGATAGAAGCTAGGATGCAAGTGCGCGAAGCACTGCCGCCGCTGGCGCTCGGCAGCGGCGCGTTGCCGCTTGCCGAACTCGAATATCGTCATGTGCGAGTGCGTGGTGAATTTGTGCGCGACTGGGCGGTTTATTTAGACAACCGCCCGTATCAGGGACGTGCTGGATTTTATATGTTGATGCCGTTGAAGATCGCTGGCACGGACAAGGCGGTGCTGGTTGCGCGCGGCTGGATTCCGCGCAATGTTGCTGATCGCAGAAAGCTGCCAGCCACCGTTACGCCTAGTGGAACGGTAGAGATCGAAGGCATGGTCAGGGAGCATGCGGCACGGCTTTTTCAATTGGGTACAGCAGAACCGCTCAAGCCGAACGCCATTGTGCAGAACATCGAGCCCGCCGATTTTGCCGCTGCCAGTCAATTGTCCTTGTTGCCTTTCCTGATCGAGCAGAGTGGTAAGGAGCAGGATGGACTGGTGCGCGATTGGCCTAGGCCTTCGCTCGGCATCGATAGACATCGCGGTTACGCCTTCCAGTGGTTCGGATTGGCGGCGACCGCTTTCCTTTTTTTCGTAGTGACAGGATTTCGACGTGGAACAAGACAAACAAAAAAGTAAAGGGCGCTGGAAATTGATGCTGATCGTTGCGGTGTGCGCGGCGCCGATCGTTGCATCTTATCTGACTTATTACGTCATCAAGCCGACTGGCAGAACTAACTACGGCACCTTGCTTGATCCGCGCAATTACCCGATGCCTGCATTGGGCACGACCGCGCTTGACGGAAAACCGCAGGCGCTGTCCGATTTCAAAGGCAAGTGGTTGATGCTGCAAGTCGATGGCGGCGAATGCTTGAATCCATGCCAGAAAAAACTCACCGATATGCGTCAATTGCGTCTGGCGCAAGGTAAAGAGATGGATCGTATCGAACGAGTCTGGCTGATTACTGACGATCAACCGCTCGACACCTTAACGATGCGTGAATTTGATGGCACTCGGCTGTTGCGGGTGAAGCCTGTTGCGTTGCAGGGATGGCTGCCGGTCGAGCAGGGTACGCTGGTTTCCGATCATATTTACATCATCGATCCGCTCGGCAACTTGATGATGCGTTTTCCCAAGGATGCCGACCCCAACAAAATTAAGAAAGATTTGTCGAAGCTGCTCAGAGCTTCCAGCATCGGATGAGCGCCGCCTACCTGCTCCAGCTCGGCCTCACTGGCTTGCTAGTGGCGCTGCTGCCTCTGTCGCTCGTGTGGGCTGCGCGCGATACCGACAAGTATCGCAAGCTGGCTTGGGTGACGTTGTTTCTGACTTTCGATCTGGTGATGTTCGGTGCCTTCACGCGCCTGACCGATTCCG
>JAFECY010000105.1 GCA_018241865.1 Pseudomonadota bacterium
GGCGATTTGCGACTGGCGATGTGGATGAATATTCGCGCCAGCTTCCCCGGCAAGGGCCGTACCCCCGGCGCCCAAGCCGACATCGGCCGCATCAGCGAAATCTGGGAAACCTGTCTGGCCGAGTTCGGCGACCGCAACTACCTGTTTGGAAAATTTTCGATTGCCGACGCCTTCTTCGCGCCGGTGGTGATGCGCTTCCGCACCTACAAGGTCGCGCTGCCGCCGCCGCTGCAAGCTTATTGCGACCGCATCATCGCTCATCCGGCGGTGGCGCAGTGGATGCAGGATGCGCTGGAAGAGCGGCATGCGATGCCGAGCTACGATGTGTATCCAGATTGATTGATTCGATCAGCTCTCAAAAATGAAAACCTACACCGTCGGCGGCGCCGTCCGCGATGCCTTGCTCGGCTTGCCGGTGCAGGATCGCGACCATGTGGTGGTCGGCGCGACGCCGGACGAGATGCTGGCGCAAGGCTACACCCCGGTCGGCAAGGATTTCCCGGTCTTCCTGCATCCGCAGACGCATGAGGAATATGCGCTGGCGCGCACCGAGCGCAAGACCGCGCCCGGCTACAAGGGTTTCGTGTTCCATGCAGATGGCGCGGTGACGCTGGAAGAAGATTTGCTGCGGCGCGACCTCACCATCAATGCTATGGCGCAGGCCGAGGATGGCAACATCGTCGACCCCTTCAACGGCCGGCGCGACCTCGAAGCAAAGTTATTTCGCCATGTTTCGGATGCCTTCGCCGAAGACCCGGTGCGCATCCTGCGCGTAGCGCGTTTCGCTGCGCGCTTCGCCGGCTTCACGGTCGCGCCGGAAACCAATGCGCTGATGCGGCAGATGGTGGCGGCCGGCGAAGTCGATGCGCTGGTGCCGGAACGGGTGTGGCAGGAACTGGCGCGCGGTCTGATGGAAGCGCAGCCTTCGCGCATGTTCGCGGTCTTGCGCGATTGCGGCGCACTGGCGCGCATTCTGCCCGAGCTCGATGCCTTGTGGGGCGTGCCGCAGCCGGAGAAACATCATCCCGAAATCGACACTGGCGTGCATGTGATGTTGGTGGTCGATACCGCTGCGCGCGAGAATTGCAGCCTGCCGGTGCGCTTCGCCGCGCTCACCCACGATCTCGGCAAGGGTACGACGCCACCGGCGCAGTGGCCTTCTCACCATGCGCACGAAGCCCGCAGCGTGAAGCTGGTCGAGCAGGTGTGCCGGCGCTTGAAGATTCCCGGCGATTGCCGCGATTTGGCGGTGATCGTGGCGCGCGAGCATGGCAATGTGGCGCGTGCTTTCGAGATGCGTGCGGCGACCGTGGTCAAGCTGTTCGAGCGCTGCGATGCCTTCCGCAAGCCGGAGCGTTTCGCCGACATGTTGCTGGCGGCGCAGTGCGACAGCCGCGGCCGCACCGGCTTCGAGGACAAGCCCTATCCGCAGCGGCCATATCTGCAATCCCTGCTGAGCGTGGCGCGTGCGGTCGATGCCGGTGCTGTTGCGGCGCGCCATCCCGGCGAACCGCAGCGGATTGCCGAAGCCATTCATCATGCGCGGGTGGCAGCGGTGGAAGCGGCCGCGCAATCCTTGTCTTGATGCAAACATTTCACGCCGAAATCCTGCCTCAAAGCAAGATTGCTTAACTGCGTAACAACAAAGGTGGTGAAAAAGCCGCACTTCGCCTGACTTTCCGTGTCTGTTTCGTGTGCATTTCGTGTGCAAATTTTCGGATCGCCTACAATGTATTTGTGCGTCGCAGCATTGACGCGTTTTCGGAGTAGTCGTGATGAATGCAGCAGAAATTCAAGCCAATGCCGCGCTTCTTGATCTGAGTGCGCCGTCCAGCGTGCCGGTGCGCATCAAGGAGTTGGCCGAGCGCGATCGCCGCGCCTTGTTGTTGCATTTTTTGGCGCTGGATGAAGAGACGCGGCAACTGCGTTTCGGTAGCCCGCTGCCGGACGAACAAGTCACGCGCTACGTGCAGCGCATCAACTTTTCCCGCGACGCCGTGTTCGGCGTCTATGACGACAGCATGCGTCTGCTGGGCGTCGGTCATCTGGCTTATCTCCCCTGCGATGCCTTGAACGGCGCGGACAAGAATACCGACAAGAATCGCGTGGCCGAATTCGGCGTGTCGGTGCTGGCCGCCGCGCGCGGCAAGGGGATAGGCAGCAAGCTGTTCGAGCGCGCCGCCATGCATTGCCGCAATGAGAATATCGATACGCTCTACGTTCATTGCCTGTCCAGCAACCGCGTCATGCTGCACATCGCCATCAAGGCCGGCATGCAGGTGCAGCGCGATCATGGCGAAGCCGATGCCTGCCTCAAGCTGCCGCCGCCCGACCCGGCCAGCGTGTTGCGCGAAGCGGTTGACGAACAGGTCGCCACCTTCGATTACGCCTACAAGCGCAATACCCATGCCATCAGTCAGTGGCTGCATCATTTGCCGGGTTTGAAGCTGGATTGATTTGACTCCACCACCCGACAGTTTCCCTGCCCTTACTCTGTCCTTTCTCATCGCGCTATACTGAACTCGACCGCCAGCAAACCAGCGGAGGAGACCGGCATGGCATTCCAGTCGTGGGACAACCCGATGGGGACCGATGGCTTCGAGTTCATCGAATACGCCGCGCCCGACCCCGCTGCATTGGGCGCGTTGTTCGAGCAGATGGGTTTTGCCGCCATCGCGCGCCACCGCCATAAGAACGTCACCTTGTATCGCCAAGGTGAAATCAACTTCATCATCAATGCCGAATCCGATTCCTTCGCCCAGCGTTTCGCGCGCCGGCACGGGCCGTCGATCTGCGCGATTGCGTTACGGGTTCACGATGCGGCGCATGCTTATCGCCGCGCCTTGAGTCTCGGCGCGTGGGGTTTCGATCACCACGCCGGGCCGATGGAGTTGAACATTCCTGCGATCAAGGGGATAGGCGATTCGTTGATTTATTTTGTTGATCGGTGGCGGGGTAAGGATGCCGCCGCGCTTCCCTCTCCCCCGGCCCCTCTCCCGGTGGGAGAGGGGAGAGGTTTGCGCCCTGCGGGCGAGGCTAGGATTGGGGACATCAGCATTTACGATGTCGATTTCGCCGCGCTGCCGGGCGCGTCGCATCAACCGGTTGGGCACGGTTTGACCTACATCGATCACCTCACCCACAATGTCCATCGCGGCCGCATGCAGGAGTGGGCCGAGTTTTACGAAACCCTGTTCAACTTCCGCGAGATTCGTTACTTCGATATCGAAGGCAAGCTGACCGGATTGAAATCGAAGGCGATGACTTCGCCGTGTGGAAAAATCCGCATTCCAATTAACGAATCCTCCGACGACAAATCGCAGATCGCCGAATACCTGCATCACTATCACGGTGAAGGCATCCACCACATCGCCCTCGGCACCGACGATATCTACGCTTCGGTGGCGGCGATGCGCGCGCGTGGCGTGCCATTCCAGGATACGCTCGACGCCTATTACGATCTGGTGGACAAGCGCCTGCCGCAGCATGGCGAAGCGCTGGCAGAATTGCGCCGTTTGCGCATCCTGCTCGACGGCAGCAGCACGCCGGATAAGCGCGAACTGTTGCTACAGATATTCACGCAGAATGCCATCGGGCCGATCTTTTTCGAGATCATTCAGCGCAAGGGCGATCAAGGTTTTGGCGAAGGGAATTTCCGCGCTTTGTTCGAGTCGATCGAACTCGACCAGATTCGGCGCGGCGTGCTGCGCGACGAAAGCGCCGTGAAGGAGTGACGATGGACACATCCGCCTTCAGCCGCGATGCCTTCTTCAAAACGCTGGCCGAAAAATCGACGCACGGCATCCGTGGCGATTACAGCCAGGCCGACGAACAATACGTCATCGCGCAGGACTGGGCTGCTTATACTCCTGAGCAGCATGCGCTGTGGCGACGCTTGTATCAGAGACAGGCGAAGCTGGTGCCGGGACGCGCTTGCGACTTGTTCATCGACAGCTTGATGCAACTCGATGCCGCCGACGGTATTCCGCAATTCGCGCGCACCAACGAGGCGCTGATGCAAGCCACCGGCTGGCAACTGGTGGCGGTGCCGGGGCTGGTGCCGGACCAGGTTTTCTTCGCGCATCTCGCCGGCCGGCGTTTTCCGGTGACGGTGTGGCTGCGCCAGCCGGAAGAGTTTGACTACATCGTCGAGCCGGATGTGTTCCATGATTTTTTCGGCCACGTGCCGCTGCTGTTCAATCCGGTGTTCGCCGACCACTTGCAAGCCTATGGCCAGGGCGGCCTGAAGGCGCTGCCGCTGGGCGGGTTGCCTTACCTCGCGCGTTTGTATTGGTACACCATCGAGTTCGGTTTGATAGAGAGTCCGCAAGGATTGCGCGCTTACGGCGCCGGCATTCTGTCGTCCGGCGGCGAGATAGATTATTGCCTCGCCAGCCCAAAGCCGCGCCGCATTGCGTTCGATTTGGAGCGCGTGATGTGCACGCTGTATAAAATCGATTCGTATCAGGAAACCTATTTCGTCATCCGCGATTTCCAGCAATTGTTCGACGATACCCAGCCCGATTTCACGCCGATCTATGCGCGCTTGCAAAATAGGGATGCGCTGCCGGCCGACAGCTTGTTGCCGGGCGAGGTCGATCTGCTGTTGTGAAGACGCTGCTGCGGCGCGCATTGAGACGCATGCAAGGCTGTGATAGCGTAGAGCCAGTCAAGCAAAAGCATGCGCTCACAAGGCGGCATGCAGACGAAGCGGCACCAGTCCGCGCGCATCCAAAGACACGATTTTTGGCATGGAGAAAGAAGCGATGAACGCACCACTCCTCCCCGGACAAATTCCACCGGAATCCATTTCCCTCGAAGACAAATTCACGCTCGATTACGGCCGTGCATTCCTCACCGGCACGCAAGCGCTGATCCGGCTGCCGATGCTGCAGCATGAACGCGATCGCAAGGCCGGTCTGAACACTGCCGGTTACATCAGCGGCTATCGCGGGTCGCCGTTGGGGAATGTCGATATGACGGCGTGGAAAGCGCAAAAACATCTGGAAGCGCATCACATTAAATTCCAGGCGGGCATCAACGAAGACTTGGCCGCGACGGCGGTGTGGGGCACGCAGCAAACTGGTTTGTTCCCCGGCGCGCAATACGATGGCGTGTTTGGCATGTGGTACGGCAAGGGGCCGGGCGTCGATCGCTGTGGCGATGTTCTTAAACACGCCAACATGGCCGGCACGCATTCACAGGGTGGTGTGCTGGTGCTGGTTGGCGACGATCATGCTGCTAAATCTTCCACCACCGCGCATCAGAGCGAGCACATTTTGAAAGCCTGCGGCATTCCGGTGCTGTATCCCTCGTCGGTGCAGGAATATCTCGACTACGGCTTGCACGGCTGGGCCATGAGCCGCTATACCGGTTTGTGGGTGGCGATGAAGTGCGTGACCGACATCGTCGAATCCGGTGGGAGGGTGATGATCGATCCGGCGCGCACGCAGATTGCATTGCCGGATGATTTCGACTTGCCGCTGGGCGGCTTGAATATCCGCTGGCCGGATACCGTGCTGGAGCAAGAAGCACGGATGAATAATTTCAAGTGGTATGCGGCGCTGGCGTATGCGCGCAAGAATCAGTTGAATCGCATCGTCTGGGATAGCACTCACGCGAAGATCGGCATCATCACCGCCGGCAAATCGTATCTCGATACACGCCAAGCCTTGATGGATCTCGGCATCGACGAAGCAGCGGCACGCGACATCGGCATCCGTCTGTACAAGGTCGGCATGACTTGGCCGCTGGAAGCCGAAGGTGTGCGCGCTTTCGCACAAGGCTTGGAAGAAATTCTGGTGGTGGAGGAGAAGCGGCAATTCCTCGAATACCAGTTGAAGGAAGAGTTGTATAGCTGGCGCGAGGATGAACAAAATCGTGTGCGGCCGCGCGTGGTCGGCAAATTCGACGACACCGGCGAGTGGAGCAACCCGCATCACGCAGGCCACGGCCACTGGTTGCTTCCGGCAACGTATGAATTGAGCCCGGCGCAAATCGCGCGTGCCATTGCTTCGCGCATTTCGCAATACTTCGCCGGTCATCCGGTCGAACAGCGCGTGAAAGAACGCATCGCCTATCTCGAAGCGAAGGAAGCGGTGCTGCAAACCATCAGCACCAAGCCCGATCCGGCCAAAGACCGCATGCCGCACTTCTGTTCTGGCTGTCCGCACAATACCTCGACCAATTTGCCGGACGGCAGTCGGGCGCTGGCCGGCATCGGTTGTCATTACATGGTGTTGTGGATGGATAGAGAAACCGCGACCTTCACCCACATGGGCGCGGAAGGCGTGACTTGGATCGGTCATGCACCCTTCACCAGCGAGCAGCATGTGTTCGCCAATCTCGGCGATGGTACGTATTACCATTCCGGCTTGCTGGCGATTCGCGCCGCCGTGGCGTCCGGTGTCAACATCACTTACAAGGTCTTGTACAACGACGCGGTGGCGATGACTGGCGGTCAGCATGTCGATGGGCCGCTCGACCCGGCCATGATTTCGCGTCAGCTTGCTGCTGAAGGCGTCAAGCCGATCATCGTCGTCACCGACGAGCCGGATAAATATCCGGCGACGACCGATTGGGCGGCAGGCGTGACGATTCGCCACCGGCGCGAACTCGATGCGGTGCAGCGCGAATTGCGCGAGATCAAGGGCGTCTCGGCCATGATCTACGACCAGACCTGCGCCGCCGAAAAGCGCCGCCGCCGTAAGCACGGCACCTATCCCGATCCGGCCAAACGCGCGGTCATCAACGAAGCGGTGTGCGAAGGCTGCGGTGACTGCAGCGTCACCTCGAACTGCCTGTCGGTCGAGCCGCTGGAAACCGAATTCGGCCGCAAGCGCCAGATCAATCAGTCGTCGTGCAACAAGGATTTTTCCTGCGTCGAGGGATTCTGTCCGAGCTTCGTCACGGTCGAAGGCGGGCAACTCAGAAACTCCCTCCCCTTCAAGGGGGGGGCGGGGGAGGGGATGGGGGGAAGTAGTGCGGGTGCGATGGAAACCCATCCTCTCCCCAACCCTCTCCTTGAAGGAGAGGGAGTTAGTCAGTTGCCGGTTCCGGCAATTCAGGAGTTGGCACAACCCTGCAACATCCTGGTCGCTGGCATCGGCGGCACCGGCGTTATCACCATCGGTCAGATACTGGCGATGGCGGCGCATATCGAAGGCAAGGGTTGCACCGTGCTCGACATGAGCGGGCTGGCGCAAAAAGGCGGGCCGGTGATGTCGCACGTGCGGCTGGCACAGCAACCCGACGACTTGTATTCCACCCGAGTCGGCACCGGCATGGCCGATCTGGTGATCGGTTGCGATGAAATCGTCTGCGCCAGCCGCGACGCCGTCACGCGCATGGGCGAGGGGCGTAGTCATGCCGTCATCAATACCACCGGCACGCCGACCTCGGCTTTCGTTCGCAATCCCGACTGGCATTACCCTGCCGCCGCTACTGCCGATACTATTCAGCGTGCTTGCGGCGAAGGGCGTGTCGATTTTCTCAACGCTGGCAAGCTTGCCACCACGCTGATGGGTGACGCCATCGCCACCAATATGTTTTTACTTGGCTACGCTTGGCAAAAGGGCTGGGTACCTTTGAGCGAACAGGCGTTGATGCAGGCGCTGGCTTTGAATGCGGTGTCGGTCGAATTCAATCAGCAAGCTTTTCGCTGGGGGCGTCGCGCCGCGCATGATCTGGCAGCGGTTGAATTGCTGGCAAAGCGCAACGATGCCGTCGCCCACGTGATCGAATTCAAGCGTGCGCCCAAACTGGATGAGGTGATTGCCACGCGCATCACCTTCCTCAGCGCTTATCAGAACGCCGCCTATGCCCGCCAGTACAGTGACTTTGTCGCCAAGGTGCGCGCCGCTGAAATGCAGCTCGGCCACGCCGGTAAGGCGCAGCGTTTGAGTGATGCGGTGGCGCGCTATCTATTCAAGCTGATGGCCTACAAAGATGAATACGAAGTCGCGCGCCTGCATGCCGATCGCGCCTTCGCCGACAAGATCGCCGCCATGTTCGAGGGCGATTACACAATCAAGTATCACCTAGCGCCGCCGCTATTCGCCAGACGCGACAGCCACGGCCATCTGCTCAAGCAGGAATACGGATCGTGGATGCTGTCGGCATTCCGCCTACTGGCGAAGCTGAAATTCTTGCGCGGCAGCGCATGCGACCCCTTCGGTTACACGCGGGAACGTCGAGCAGAACGCGCATTGATCGGACATTACCGCGCCATGTTGGAAAGCTTGCTCCCTCGTCTGAATGAAGCCAACCTAGCGCAAGCAGTCGTACTCGCCAGCATCCCGGAAGACATACGCGGCTTCGGCCACATCAAGGAAGCGCATCTGCAGGCGGCGCAGGAGAAAGAAACCGCTTTGCTGGCGGCGTTCGGCGCAACGTCCATACCGGTCGCACTGGCGCAGCAAAGCAGCAAGCAACATGCGTGACGCAAGGTAGAATGTCGGACATCCATTTCCCCGGAAACCATACGCATGCCAGAAACTCTCCAGCTTGAATTGAGCAAGGTGCACGATCTGCTGCTTGATGTCGTGTGCGTCGTCGATGCCGATGGCCGTTTCGTCGCGCTGAGTGCTGCTTGTGAACAGGTGTTCGGTTACCAACCGGCGGAATTGATCGGCACGCCGATGCTCGACTTGGTGCACCCGGACGATCGTGACCGTACTTTGCAAGCCGCTTCCGGCGTCATGGGCGGCAATCCTCTGCGCAATTTCGAGAACCGCTATGTGCGCAAGGATGGCCGGGTGATCGATATCATGTGGACGGCACGGTGGTCGGAGGGCGATCGCTTGCGACTGGCGGTCGCGCGCGAAGTGACGGCGCGCAAACGGGACGAAACGATGCAAGCTGCGCGTTACGCCATCGCGCAGGTGGCGCATGAAGACGATGATTTGTCCGCATTGCTGGGGCAGATACACCGTATTGTCGATGGCATGCTGCCGGCCGATTGCTTCGTTGTCACGTTGCGCGAGCCAACCAGCGGTGCGATCAGCATTGCCTATGCAGCCGGCGACCATGTCGCGGTGCATACCGCCGCCTGCACCGCGCTAGCCACCGAGGTGATGCGCACCAGCACCACCTTGCTGTTGCAACCCGAGTCGCGCGCGCAATGGCCGCAAGCCGCGCAGGTAGGCATCGCACCGGGAGAGGATGACTGGCTCGCTGTGCCCTTGTTGGCCGGCCAACGCAACGTCGGCGCACTGGTAACACGCAAACATGCCTCCGGCTTGCGCTACGCTGAGGAGCAGGCCGGTCTGCTGCAATTTGTTTCCGCCCATATCGCCCATGCCATCGAGCGTCAGCAAGCCAATTCACGCCTGCGTTATCTTGCGCAGTACGATCTGCTGACCGGCTTGCCGAACCGCGTCCTGTTCGATGATCGCTTACAGGTTGCGTTGAGCCAAGCCGCGCGCGAGCGCACCGCGCTGGCGCTGCTCTACATCGACCTCGATGACTTTAAACCGGTCAACGACAGTTTCGGACATGAAACCGGCGACCAATTGCTGCAGGAAGCAGCGCGGCGCATCCTGCATTGTGTGCGCGAATCGGACACCGTCAGCCGGATCGGCGGCGATGAATTCTTGGTCTTGTTGCGCGCAATCCATGCACCGCAAAACGCTACAACGGTTGCTGAAAACATCCGCGACGAACTGGTGCGGCCGTTCGCGCTGGCCGGGCGCAGCCTGCGTATCAAATCCAGCGTCGGCATCGCCGTTTATCCCGAACACGGCACCGACCGCCAGCAGTTGGTTCGCAACGCCGACAGCGCCATGTACGCTGCAAAAAATCGCGGTGGTAATTGCTGTTTGCTGTTCAGCGCGCCAGTTTGATATGCAACCGCACATCACGCTCATCACCCTTGGCGTCGATGATTATGTGACCATCGGAGGGCCATCGGCAGTGGCTTGCTTCCCGCCGGGTTCGGTTCTAAGATGAACGTCCCGTAACCACATTGAAGGGAATTACCATGTCCGTCGCCAAGATCATTGAAGTCATCGCTTCCAGCAAGAAGAGTTTCGATGACGCCGTCCAGCAAGGCATCTCCCGCACCGCCGATTCGATCACCGATGTCACCGGTGCTTGGATCAAAGATCAGAAAGTGGTCGTCTCCAAAGGCAAGATCGTCGAATACCGCGTGCTGATGAA
>JAFECY010000106.1 GCA_018241865.1 Pseudomonadota bacterium
GTGGCCGAGCGTGGCGAAAAAGCCGGCGAGGTTGGTGGCGAAGGTGCTTTTACCGACGCCGCCCTTGGGGTTGGCAATGACGAAGACTGGCATGATCCCGATAATCCCTTGCTTGAAATTCCGGCAAGAATATCACGCCCGTCGTCATCGCCCTCAGTAAGGAATGAAGCTGCGCACGCCGCCGCTTTCCTGCTGCTCGAAGCGACAATCGAAGGCTTGCTGCAGGTTCTCGACGGTCAAGACATCGTCCACGCTGCCGAGCCAGTGTCGCCCTTCGGCCAGCAACAACACGTGGGTGGCGAAACGTGCGGCGAGGTCGATGTCGTGGCAGCTCGATACCACCGCGTGATCGGCGCACAGTTCGCGGATCATGCGCATCATCGCCAGTTGTTGCGCCACGTCCTGATGCGCGGCCGGTTCGTCCATCAACATCAATTGCGGCGCTTGCACCAGCAGAGCCGCCAGCGCCACGCGTTGACGCTCGCCGGCCGACAGGGTCAGGACATCCATCTGCGCTTTGTGCGTCAGCCCGACGCGTTGCAGCGCCGCTTCGGCGGCGACCTGGTCTTCCGCGCTATCCCAGATGCGACCGATGCGATACGGCGTGCACCCCACCAACACGGTCGCCAGCGCAGTGCACGAAAAAACATCGATCTGTTGCTGCGACATGAAGCCGCGCTGCAGCGCTAGGGCTTCTGCAGCCAGCGCCGGCAGCGGTTTCTCATCCAGTAGCACCTGCCCGGCAGATGGCGGCAGCAAGCCGCACAAAACGTGCAGCAAGCTGGTCTTGCCGACACCGTTCTGGCCGAGGATGCACCACAACTGGCCGCGCTCGACTTGCCAGTCGAGGCCGGCGATCAAGCTCTGGCCGCCTGCCGCCACGTCCAATTTTTCGGTTCGCAATACGCTCATGTCCGCCCTTTCGCCAGCAGCACCAGAAACACCGGCACACCCACCAGCGCCGTGACCACGCCGACCGGCAACTGTACCGGCGCGACCACCATGCGCGCCAGCAGGTCGGCCAAGGTCAACGCGATGCCGCCGCCCAGCGCCGAGGCCGGCAGCAGCAGGCGCTGATCGTTGCCGAACAGCAGCCGCAAGGCGTGCGGCACCACCAGACCGATGAAACCGATGGTGCCGGCAACCGCCACTGCGACCGCAGTCGCCAGCGATGCCGCCAGCAAGGTCAGCGCCCGCAGGCGCAGCACGCGCACGCCAAGCAATTGCGCGGCGGCGTCGCCGTGCGCCAGCACGTTGAGGCGGGCGGCGTTAATGCACGCCCAAAGCAGGACGATGCCCAGCGTCGCCCAAGCCGCGCCGTACCAAAGCGCGTTTTCCAGATCGCCCATCAGCCAGAACACCATGCCGCGTATGTGCGTGTCGGGCGCCATGCTGAGCAAGAGCGTAATCAACGCGCCGAAGCCGGCGGCGATCATCACGCCGGTCAGGATCAAACGCACGCCGGCCGAGGCGTGAAAGGCGGATGGCGTCAGCCGCAACAAAGCACCGCGCGCTAAGCCGAACAAGAGGCCGATCGCCAGCAAGGCACCGGCCAGTGCGCCGATTTGCAGCAGCCACTGTCCACCCATCACGGCAGCGGGCGTAAGCAACAACATACCCAATGCACCAGTCGCCGCGCCGCCCGAGATGCCGAGCACATAAGGGTCGGCCAGCGGATTGCGCAGCAAGAGTTGCATCAAACCACCGGACAGCGCCAGCAAGCCGCCGACCGCGAACGCCGAGAGCGCGCGCGGCAGGCGAAGCTGCCAGAAGATATCGGCAATTTGCGCGGCAGGCAAAGCACAGCCGCTACTGCCGCACAAGATGGCTGCAGCAAGGCTAGCCGCTGCCAACAATATCAGCAGGGCTAAAAGGACAAGCGCTTGACGGGGCAATATCATGCGAACCTTAGAGGTGCGGCTGCCACTTCAGCAAGCCGGCGGCGCAATGGCAAACACGCGATTAAAAGCGATACTCTGCACTCACATACGCATTTCGCCGGTCTTCCGGGTAAGCATTGAAGCGCGACGGCGTTGCTGAAATATTGGTCACCGCGTAGGTATAGTACGCCTTGTCGAATAGATTATTGATACCGGCGGCAAGACGCCATGCGCCTATGTCATGACTAATCTTCACGTCGCTGACTGTGTAGCTCGGCATGCGGCGGAAGTTATTTGCCTGGTCATTGTCGTAACGCTGCGAGCCGACATAGGTGATATTGAAAGTCAGGCGCGTCGCAGCAGTTGCCTGCCACCCTAGGTTGGCACTGAGACGATCCTTGGGCACCAGCGGTACATCCTTGCCGGCCAGATCGACGGTGAATGGCGCGAAACCGAGATCACCATCAAACCCTGTATACGTGCCGGAACGGAAGCGCGCCTGAGTATGGGCATAGTTCACGGCCAGATCGACCGATTTGGCAACGACAAACTTACCTTCCAGCTCAAGCCCGCGACGCTTGGTCGGCGGCAGGTTCGTATTGATACCTGTGTAAGGCTCGTAATGGATTTCATCGTCGATATCCATGTCGAACAGGCCGATGCGCAGGCTCGCTCCTTTCGTACGCCATTGCATGCCCACTTCGCGCTCGTTCGAGCGTTGCGGCTTGAGCAAAGTCAGGTTACAAGGCGCGAACTGGCAACGGTTTTCGTCGATGTTCGCCAGACGGAAGCTCCGGCCTACTCTGCCATAAGCAGAATATCCGCCGCCAAGTTCCTGCTGCAGGGCAATTTCATGGGCATTGAGTCCAAAATCCACAGTCGTTTTCGGGCGCGGAGTAATGTTGTCCTGATCGCTCTGGGACACGTTTTCGTGCCGCACGCCCAAGCTCAGGCGAGTACCAGACGCAAACAGCAATTCGTCACGAACATAAACTGCCCGGCTCTGCTGGCTGCCGATCTGATTCTGACTCGATAAAAAGCCAGTGCCGAGCGTCTTATTCGTATAAGACCAATCGCTCCAGTCGAAGCCGAGAGTCAGCTTGTTGTTCACGCTGCCCATGTCTGTTTCCCATAACAGGCGTGGTGAAACGGAAGTCATGCCGACGTCGGTGTCTGCCCGGCTGGTTCCGGCACCGGCGATCGAGCCAAAGGACGTGCCATTCTTGTCGCGCCGCACCACATCTGCCGCCAGCGTCACCTCGCCTAAGCGTTTTTCCCCGCGCAAGGAAAACACCCGGCTATCGCTGTTCACATAATCATCCGGCGTAGTGGCACCGCGTGGATCGGTCACAAGCTGCGTTTGCGTGCGGACGCCGGGCAAGCGGGAACGCTGATTATCCGCGTTGAAGTTAAACGCAATGAATTCATCTCGTCCGCCAAAGCGCAGTTCGCCGCTGACATTATTCAGTTCGGCACGGCTATTGGCGCGGTAGCCATCTTTTTCATAATGCGCTGCGTTCAGCCGCATTCCCTTGGTGCCATCGCCGACCTGCACGCCGGCACGCACATCACGCAAGCCGTAGCTGCCCGTCAGTACAGACACGTTGCCGCTCACGCCCCGCTGGACTGGAGAACGGGTGATGATATTGATCGTGCCGCCGACGGCGCCGGCGCCATACAGAACGGTGCCAGCACCGCGCAGGATTTCGATGCGTTCGATGGAATCCATCGGAATCGAGGAAATGCGCGCGGCCACTCCTTCGTTTTCCGAAAGGCGCTGGCCATTGACCAGCACGAGAGTATTTTGGCTGGCGGTCACGCCGAAGCCGCGCAAGTCCAGCGGCGCATCGGGCAGGCCCGTCAGGCTGTTGCGGGTATTGACGCCGCCGATTTTACCCAGCACTTCGGCCAGCGTGGTTGCCGAACTGTTGCGGATGTCGTTCGCCGTGATGACTTGGGCTGCAATCGGAAACTGATCGGCTTGCGACTCGAAGCGCGAAGCCGTGACCACTATCGGCGGCAGCGTTTGTTCGACAGGCGTCTGTGCCATTGCCACTGGCGAGCCAAGCAAGATAAAAAAGGAACTGACAGCGCGCACGCGGCGCGAACCGGTGATACCGGGAATAGCGATAAAGGTCATGTGAGGATGTCGATAAAAAGCCCCGCGCCTGCCTCCCCGCAAGCACGGATTACACAAAGCATCGAGCAAGATGGATCGAAATGAAACGGAAGAAAATACGCCGGAAGGCGCAGACGCCGATACATGTCGCGAACACCCCGTCCGCATGCTTCACCCGTTCTGGCCGGTATCCGGGCTGACAAGTCGAACCGCTTCACCTTCCCATGCGCGTACGCACAGTGGTATTGATGCGGCCTGTACGGCAGAACCGTACGCTTGTTTACCGTTGCGGGGGCAGCACACGCGCGCGATGGATTGTGACCATCACCTCGTGTTTCCCGTTTAACCGCGCGTCACGAAAGACGCGCGGGCACCAGAACGCAGGCCGCCAGTGTAATGGTTCCTGCCGTACCGGGTCAAATTGCGTTCTGTGACGCCCTCAAATTCGTTAAAAACTGTGTCCCGGCCATGTCACAAAACTGTGTCGGAAGCGGCATGTGCTTGACCACAGGCAGATTTTCTTAGGTATGATTGTTCATCCCCCGCCGGCCGTTGCGGAAAAACAAAGAACGATGGAGACCTGCTTCCCATGTCCGACGATCTTGACGCTCTATTTGACGAAATTTCCGCGCAGCGCGCCCAAACGATCAGCGCTGCCGAACCTGCCGCCGGCACGCAAACCACGCCCGCTGCCGAAGCCGCTGAGGAAGCGTCCGAACATTCCGTTTTACTCGACGACGAAAAACTTGCCTCCGATGTCGCCTACGACAATTTGAACCAGCAAGGCAAACCGATGTATGAACGCTTGGGTGGCATCGTGCGTCTGCTGCACGATTCGCTGCACGAATTGGGTTACGACCGTTCGCTGTCGGAAGTGGCGTCCCAAATCAGCGACGCCCAAGGCCGGCTGGAACACGTTGCCAGCCTGACCGAAAAAGCCGCCAACAAAGTCTTGAACACCATCGACGAAGGCATGCCCTTGCAGGAAGAACTGGGCAAGACCGCCAGACAGATGGATGAACGCTGGGCGCAACTGCTCGAGGGAAAAATGAGCATCGAGGATTTCAAGGTGCTGGCCTTCGATTCCAAACAATTCACCAGCCATGTCGCCAACGCCACCGAAGCCGAGAAGTCGCGATTGCTCGACATCATGATGGCGCAGGATTTTCAAGACATCACCGGCCAGTTGATTAAAAAAATCGTCGGCATCACCCAGAAAGTTGAACACGAGTTAGCGCAACTCCTGCTCGACAATGCGCCGCCAGAATTAACGCAGGTCATCAAAGATACGTCAGAAAATCTGATGCAAGGCCCCACCACCAGTGCTCTGGCGCAAAACGACGTTGACAGCCTGCTGGAAGGACTGGGCTTCTAATGGACGACATGCTCAAAGAATTCGTCGTCGAGGCGCTTGATCTGGCGACGAACGTGGAAGAGCACCTGCTCAAGCTAGAGCGGCATCCAGATGACATGGACACAATCAACGCACTGTTCCGTTCCTTTCACACCATCAAAGGCGGCGCCGGCTTCATGAATTTGAAGGCTATGGTGTCGGCCTGCCACCTCACCGAAAATTTGTTCGACGGCTTGCGTACCGGCGCGGTCGCGGTCACGCCACTGGCGATCGAAGCTGCGCTGCAAGCCAGCGGTTTCGTCAGCGACCAACTCAGCGCGCTATCCAACGGTGCCGACCCAAGCAGCCTGCCGATCATGCCGGCCTCGCTCGAAAACCTGCTGACTCAGGCCATCGAAGGCAAGGCAAGCGCGCCCGCTGCTGCGGCTGTCGCACCAACTGCAGCGCCCGCCGATGCTGCCCCGGCATCGACATCATCGAACGAAAGCGGCGAGCCAGACTGGGTCGCGCTATATCACGCCGTCATCCCCGCGCACATGGTGCCGCAGCAACCGGTCGCAGCGATAGCATCGGCCACGCCGGCCGCTCCCGCCGCCGCTCCCGCCGCCGCTGCAGCGACCGATGCAGCCAAACCAGCCGGCGGCGAAACCAAGGCCAGCACCGGCCCGGCCAAGGAAGAAAGCATCCGCATCGACGCCGTCAAGCTCGATGCCCTACTGGAAGTCGCCGGCGAATCGGTGCAAGCCGCCAATCAGGCCAGCGTGCTGCTGGAAAAACTAATGCAGTTCAAGTTCGACGGCGCAGCCGCCAGTCTGATGGCGACGCTGGCCGAAACCTTGACCCGCGCCTCGCGCTATTCGACCGAACTGCAACGCGCCACACTCTCGACTCGCATGCAGCCAGTCGGTCGGCTGTTCCAAAAATTCCCGCGCTTGGTGCGCGAGTTGGCACGCGATCTCGGCAAGGAAGTCGAGCTGACCATCGAAGGCGCAGAAACCGAAGTCGATCGCGTGGTGGTCGATAGTTTGTACGATCCGCTGGTGCACATGCTGCGCAATTCGCTCGATCACGGCATTGAAGACGCCGCCGCCCGCAGCGCCGCCGGCAAAGCGTCCAAAGCCACGATCTCGCTCAAAGCCTGGCAGGAAGCCAATAGCGTCATGATCCAGATCATCGACGATGGCAAAGGCATGGACCCGCAAGTCATCCGCAACAAAGCTTTATCCAAGGGACTCATCAACGAATCTGCCGCGCAAACGACGGAAGAAGCGTTGCAACTCATTTTCCTGCCCGGATTTTCGACCAAGGAAGTCGCTTCCAGCGTATCCGGTCGCGGCGTCGGCATGGATGTCGTCAAAACCGCCGTCGAAAAACATCGCGGCGCCATCACCATCGACTCCACGTTCGGCCAAGGCACCTGTTTCTCGATCCGCCTACCGATCGAACTCTCGATCGTGCCGACCATGCTGGTACGTACCGCCGGCGCGGCACTGGCGATGCCGATGGGCGTGGTGCAGCGCGTAGTGCAGTTACCGGACGAATTCGATGCCGTCGGCGGTGCGCCGGTGCTGCGCGACCAAGGCCGGCCGCTACCCGTGCGCTCACTCGGCAATATTCTCGGTTACGCGCCAGAAACCGAACGCGTCGGCATCGTGATCGCCGCACCGCAACCTTACGTACTCGCGGTGGAAAAAGTCGATGGCACGGCCGAAATGGTCATCAAACCGCTGACCGCGATGAGCGTGATCGGCATCACCGGCACCGCACGTTCGGCCGAAGGTGAACTGGTGCTGGTGCTAGACCTGTCTTTCCTGCTTGATGGCTGTCGCGCGGCGACGCAGAAGCTGGCTGCTTAAGACGCAAACGACATCGCTATGGCGTTTTCCCGTGGGCATGCAGTAAACTTTTATTTTTTTAGCCTGCACCGAGAATTGCCATGCGCTCCCTACCCGCTTGCCCCCAATGCCATTCTGCTTTTACTTATGAAGATGGCGGCATGTACATCTGCCCTGAATGCGCCCACGAATGGCCACAGCAAGCGACCGCTGAAACGACGGAAGACAGCAAAAAAATCTACCGCGACTCAGCAGGCAATGTTCTGCAAGACGGCGACACCGTCACAGTCATCAAAGACTTGAAGCTGAAAGGTTCCGGCGGCGTGGTCAAGATGGGAACCAAAGTAAAGAATATCCGCTTGGTGGATAGCGACCATGATATCGATTGCAAGATCGATGGTTTCGGCGCAATGAGTTTGAAATCGGAATTCGTTAAAAAGATATGATCGCTTGCCGGTGCACGACTCAATTGCAGTACAGCGAATAGATCGGATCATCTCTCAACTGTAATTTGCGACCGGCAATATCCAGCGTCGCCTGCGCCGCGCGCCAACACCGCAGCCCCTCCTCGAAACCGCCCAGCGGCGTGGCCAGAAAAGCCAAATGCAGCGACACGTCCTCGACCAAGATGAAATGCATGTCGAGACTGTCGAGCGCGCCCAGCATTTCATGCGCCACCGAGGATGTCTCATCTTCCCAGTCGTCGTAATCCGCCTGCCCGGAATGGTAGCGATGGCTAGCCCAGTCCCATACATCCTGCGTCGTGATTGCGCCGGACTGCCATTCTCTGAGCTTGGCAATGATCTCGCCGCGCGTGATGTATTTGTCGGGATCTCTCATGGCGTGATTTTCAGCTTATGCGATTTTTCCAAGGTCCATGCATCCAATCTGGCGCGCGCACTTTTTTGTTCCGCCGCCATTTGTTCTGGTGTAGCCAATTGACAGCATAGTTCCAGTCGGATGCCGTTCGGGTCGAAGCAATAAATCGACTTGAACACGCGATGATCGATGACACCCAGCACGTCGATGCCATGCGCCTGCAACCGCGCCTTCATCGCTTCCAGTTGCGCCATCGTATCAATCCGCAACGCGATATGATTGACCCACTGCGGCGTGTTGGCTGAAGCGTCTGCCACGACGTTGTCACCGAGATCGAAAAAAGCGAGACAAGAACCATCCGTCATGCGAAAGAAAATGTGCACGTAGGGACAATACTCGCCGGTCGATGGCACATGGTCGGCGCGGATGTAGTGGAACAAGGGCAGACCGAGAATATCTTCGTAGAAGTGCCGGGTCTCCTCGGCATCGCGGCAGCGGTAGGCAAAATGATGCAAGCCGTTGATCGGTACGGCAGCCGGTGTAGTGGACGTTGCCATGTTTACCTCCTGCTCTTTCCTGCGCGCTTATTTTTTATATTGTGCCACCTGCTGATGGATCGCGCCGAAGATCGACTTGCCATTCGCATCCAGCATTTCAATGCGGATGGTGTCGCCGAAATGCATGAATGGCGTTTTCGCTTCGCCGTCGGCAATCATTTCCAGCGCCCGTTTTTCGGCGATGCAAGCGTAGCCCTTGCTTTCATCCTTGTTGGACACCGCGCCCGAACCGACGATGGTGCCGGCGCGCACATTGCGCGTCTTGCAAAGATGGGCGATCAATTGGCCGAAATTGAACACCATATCGACGCCGGCATTCGGCTTGCCGACCTGCACGCCATTCCAGGTCACGCGCAGCGGCAGATGCAGTTTGCCTTCTTGCCAGTCCTGTCCCAATTCATCCGGCGTCACTGCCACCGGCGAAAAACTAGAGGCCGGTTTGGCTTGATAAAAACCGAAACCCTTGGCCAGTTCGGCTGGCACCAAGTTGCGCAGCGACACATCATTGACCAGCATGAGCAGGCGAACATGCGCCAACGCCGCATCGGCTTGCACACCCATCGGCACATCATCGGTCATCACCGCGACCTCGCCCTCGAAATCGATGCCCCATTCTTCCGATGCCAGCAAAATATCGTCGGTCGGCCCGATGAAATCATCGGAGCCCCCTTGGTAGATCAGCGGATCGTTCTGAAAGGATGCCGGCATTTCGGCATGGCGCGAACGCCGCACCCGCTCGACGTGGCTGACATAGGTAGAGCCATCGACCCATTGATAAGCACGCGGCAAGGGAGCCATGCAACGCGCCGGATCGAAATCGAAAGAACGATGCGCCCGGCCATCATGCAAATCTTCATACAGCTTCTGCAATTGTGGCGCGATGAATGACCAGTCGTCCAACGCGCGCTGCAGCGTCGGCGCAATGCCATCGGCGATCACCGCCTGTTTCAGATCGCGCGACACCACGGTCAGTTGACCGTCGCGGCTGCCGTCCTTGAGCGTTGCCAGTTTCATGCCGCCCTCGCTTCAGAGTTCGTAGTTGTCTTTCGAGCCGGCAATCACCTGCTCGATCATTTTTCGATTCAAGCTCGGCGCCAGCAATTCGATGAAGGTGAAGACATAGCCGCGCAAATACGCACCCTGCTTGATCGCCACCCGCGAGACATTGGTGCCGAACAAATGCCCCGCCGGGATCGCCCGCAAATTGCGGTCGCGCTCGGCGTCGAAAGCCATACCGGCGATGATGCCGATGCCCATGTTCAGCTCGACATAGGTCTTGATGACATCGGCGTCGATCGCTTCCAGCAGCACGTCGGGCTTCAGCGAACGCAGGGCAAAGGCATGGTCGATCTTGTTGCGGCCGGCGAAGGCGCTGTCGTAGGTAATCAGCGGATACGCGGCGATGTCTTCTAGGCTGATGTCGGCGATTTGCAGCAAGGGATGGTCGAGCGGCGTCACCACCACGTGCTCCCATTGGTAGCACGGCAGCGTGACCAAGCCTTCTTGCGCGGCGATGGCCTCGGTGGCGATAGCGATATCGGCCTGATCTTTCGCCACCATCTCGGCGATTTGTCGGGGATTCCCTTGCAGCAGCGACAGCCGCACCTTGGGATATTTCTGGGCGAAGGCTTGCACCACCTTCGGCAGCGAATAGCGCGCCTGGGTATGGGTGGTGGCAATCGTGAAGCTGCCACTATCTTGGGCGGCGAATTCCTTGCCGATCTGCTTCAGACCGTCGATTTCCTGCATGATGAGTTCGACCGCTTTCAACACCGCCCGCCCCGGCTCGGTCAGGCCGCGTATGCGTTTGCCGTGGCGCGAGAAGATATCCACGCCCAGTTCTTCTTCCAGCTCGATGATGGCCTTGGAAACGCCGGGCTGCGAGGTATGCAAGGCCTTGGCCGCCTCGGTGAGGTTGAAATTCTGCCGGACAGCTTCGCGGACGAAACGGAGTTGATGGAGGTTCATGGCATTCCCTAGTGCATGGATCTACGCGCCCTATATACCAAAAAAGCATATAAGCAAATAAATACTCTGTAGTTTGGAATATCAATTGAGTTTATTACGATTCATGCTTCCTTGCGCGAGGTAATATGGATTTTTCTTATATAGTGTCCGGCTTTGCAGTCGGCATTCTGGTCGGCTTGACCGGCGTCGGCGGCGGTTCGCTGATGACGCCGCTGCTGACCCTGATGTTCGGCATCCACCCTTCGGTGGCGGTTGGCACCGATTTGGCATTCGCCTCCATCACCAAAACTGCCGGCACCTTCGGCCACCGCTATCGCGGCACGATTCGTTGGCAAATTGTTAAACTTTTGTGCATCGGCGCCCTGCCTGCCGCCGTGTTGGCAACGTTATCCCTGAAATATTTCGGCGGCTTGAACCAAGAAATCGGTCAGATCATCCGTTATTCCATCGCGGGGTCGGTGATGCTGACCGTGGTCGCCCTGATATTCCGCGGCAAAATGCGCAACTGGCTGGCTCGGAACCCGGAAAAACAATTGCAAGGAAGAAGCCTGACAATTGCTACAATTCTGGCTGGCGCTTTGTTGGGCACGCTGGTCACCATTTCCTCCATCGGAGCCGGCGCCATCGGTGCGACTCTGCTGGTGCTGCTGTATCCGCACCTGCCCCCGGCGGAAATCGCCGGCACGGACATCGCCTATGCCGTACCGCTGACCGCGATTGCCGCTTTCGGCCATTGGTGGCTCGGTTCAATCAATTGGGGATTGTTGCTGATGCTGTTGCTAGGCTCGGTGCCCGGCATCACCATCGGCTCGCTGGTGGCGCGCGCTGTGCCGGAAAAAATTCTGCGAGGATTGTTGGCCACCACGTTGACCGTCGTCGCCGTCAAGTTAGTTTACTAAGGACTGAAGATGTATCGTTACGATCAATATGACCATCTGATTATCAAGGA
>JAFECY010000107.1 GCA_018241865.1 Pseudomonadota bacterium
ACTGCCGCGCCGCTGTTTTTCAAGATTGTGGACAGTTTGCGCGCGCAGAAACTCGACGGTGCCGAACCCGATCGTCCGTTACCGCCGAACGTAACGCGAGTCGAAGTCTGCACCGCCAGCGGCGACTTGCCGAACGATTTATGCAAGGATCGCAGCTCGACATGGTTCATCCCCGGCAAATCGCCCATCCGCATCAGTCGCCTGCACCGCGCAGTGAAGATCGATACGCGCACCGGCAATCCGACCTGCGACAACGGACCGTATGTCCGTACTGAAGTCTATGAATTTTGGCCGACTGATCTGCAGCGCCTATTTCGCCAAGCCGGCATGCCGCGCCGCCAACCGCCGGTCATGCCCGATTGCGCGCAAACCGACAACGAACCGGGCGATGCGCCGCTCATCACTTCCCCCAATCGCGGCGCGACCTACACCGTGCAGCTATCGAAAATGACACCCATCGCTTTGCGCGCTAGCGCGGCGGCCACCGAACAAACGCTGTACTGGTTCGCCAACGGCGGTCTGATCGGCAAGAGCAAAGGCGGGGAAGGGGTGAACTGGTTGCCGGGTGGCCCCGGAAGTTATCAGTTGCGGGTCATCGACCAGCATGGCAGGGCGGATGTGCGGGAGGTGGAGGTGGAGTTTGTGCCGTGATTGAGAAGTGCGCGCTTGGTTCAAATTGCATTCAACCGCCGCCGCAGATCGCATTCTTCTTGCCATGTTTTGCGTTCGACACTGCTTGCGGCTTCTTCCCGCAATTCGGTTTCGCTCTTACGCACATACGAAGTCAGCAGACGTTGCGCCACCTGCGTTTCCGGTAGCACGGTGCCGAAGAAGGCGACGGTACCGCCGCGCTGCAGCAGCAGAGTGGGAAAATTTTCGATATCGATGTCACCCACCAGATCGGCTTGATCTTCGATATCGATCCAGAGGAAATGCTTGTCTGGGTGCTGCCCCGCCCATTCCTCGAAACGGGATCGGTACGTTTTGCAGGCGTCGCACCAAGCGGCGCATAGGCAGGCGACTACCCAAGCGTCGTCGCGCAGCAGCGCACGGATTTGCGCGCGGTTGTCTTGCTCGATGGTCAGTGCGGTCATGGCGACATTGTAGGGGTTTCGCGGAAATTGTGCGATTGCGAGCGCGGGATGGCGCGGTAGAATACGGCATGCCCACTATTCTCGCTATCGAAACCTCCGCCGAACTGGCCTCCGTCGCCTTGCTGCGCGACGGCCAGTTGACCACGCTCGAATCGAGCGGCGTGCACACCCATTCCGATACGATTTTACCCATGACCCAGCGGCTGTTGACGCAGGCCGGCATCGCTATTGTCGATTGTGATGCGATCGCTTTTGGTTGCGGCCCCGGTTCCTTTACCGGCGTGCGTACCGCGTGCGGCGTGGTGCAGGGGTTGGCGTTCGGCAGCGAAAAATCGGTGGTGCCGGTGGTGAGTTTGCTGGCCATGGCTGAAGCGTGCCGCGAAACCTGCGGCGCACGCGATGTACTGGCTGTGCTCGATGCACGCATGGGCGAGGTGTACTGGGCGCAGTACCGTTATGCGGAACAGGATGGCGGGCACTGGCGCGCGGTGATTGCGCCGACGCTGTCATCGGCAGCGGCAGTGCAGCCGCAAGGGATGGTGCAGGCGTGCGGCAATGGCTTGCGTGCTTATGCGACCGATTTTTCTGGACGCGATTTTTTCGCCGCTGGCTTGATGGATATCTTGCCGCACGCAGCGCCAATCGCTCGACTCGGGCAACAAGCATATGCGCGCGGTGAAGTTGTGCCGGCGCAGGATGCCCAGCCGCTTTACCTGCGTAATAAAGTGGCATTGACCACCAATGAACGGTTAGCGAAGGCTGAAGGTGTGGCGGCGGGGATGGCGACATGAGCGCGGTTCCCCATTCCATGATGCCGCAGCTTGGCGGACTTGATTTGATGCCGATGCGGATCGATGACATCGAACAAATCATGGTGATCGAAAACAGCGTGTATCCGCACCCGTGGACGCGCGGGAATTTTCTCGATTCGCTGTATAGCCGATATGAGACCGCCGTGCTGCGCGACACGACGTATGACGTGATGGGATATTACTTGGTGATGCTGGCGGTCGATGAGGCGCATTTGTTGAACATCACCGTGCGGCGTGACTTGCATGGCAAAGGGTATGGCCGCTTGCTGCTCGATAACATGGTGGCGATGGCGCGCGACAAAGCGATGTCGTCGGTTTTGCTGGAAGTGCGCCCCTCCAATGCACGCGCACTAGCGATTTACGAGCATTACGGTTTTAGCAGAATCGGCCAGCGCAAAGGCTATTACCCGGCAGACGGCAACACCCGCGAAGACGCGATCGTCATGAGGTTGCCGATATGAGTGCGCTCGATCATCGCCGCGTGCGTTTTCTCGATGAGATGGGCATTGCGCCGGTTTGGATTTTGCGCGATGCGTCACCGGCGGTGGCTGCGCAGCAGGTTCAGCAAGTGCCGCAAGAACACACGTCCGCCCGATCGACGCAAACCGCAGACACCGTTGCGGCTATGGATTGGACACAACTGGAAGCAAGCGTATCCGGTTGCACCCTATGCGGCTTGTGTCAGGGGCGCAGCAACACGGTATTCGGCGTCGGCGATCGCAAAGCGCGATGGTTGTTCGTCGGCGAGGGACCGGGCCGCAACGAAGATCAGCAAGGCGAACCCTTCGTCGGCAACGCCGGCAAGCTGCTCGACAATATGTTACTGGCGATGGGACTGCAGCGCGGCAACGATGTCTTCATCGCCAATGTCGTCAAATGCCGGCCGACCGACGGCAATGGCCGCGACCGGCCGCCGACGGCGGAAGAAAGTGCGGCCTGCATGCCTTACCTAGAACGGCAGATCGCGCTGATTCAACCGACCGTCATCGTCGCGCTCGGCAAGACCGCTGCACTGGCTTTGTTGGAAGCCGACGCGGAAACGCCGGTGGCGCAACTGCGCGGCAAAGTGCATCAGCGTAATGGCGTACCCTTGGTGGTCACCTATCATCCTTCGTATTTGCTGCGCACGCCCGGCGACAAGGCCAAGGCTTGGCAGGATTTGTGTCTAGCTATGACGACTCACGCTGCGTCGCATGCCGACTGAAAATTTTCAGCGGCGATTCCACCGCCGCTGGCAGCATCTCACCGATCCCCATGTGCGGGCGCTGGCTTGGTTGCTCGATTCTCCCGATGTGCTCGACCCGCATGCGCCGCAATGGCAGGGCAGAGTCGCCACGTTGCCCGATCCTTTTGAGGGCAATGTAGCGGACTGGTTGCATGATCTGAATTGCCGTCCACAATCCTTGTATGCATCCCTGAAGCTGCAACCGCTGACCCGGCTCGGCCGCTATGCCGAAAGCTTGATGGCTTTTTATTTTGCGCAGCACGATCTGCTGATTGCGCATGGCGTTCAGGTGAGAGAAGTGCGCGAGAGCGCTACTGCTACCATCGGTGAGTTCGATTTTCTGTTGCGTGCAGCAGGCAGCGGCGACACGCTCCTGCACTGGGAGCTGGCGACCAAATTTTATCTACTGGAGCCCAGCGGCGCGGGTCATGCGGCCGATTATTTTGTCGGCCCCAATCTGGCGGATACCTTGGGCGCCAAGATGCGCAAGATATTCGACCAGCAGCTTGCGCTATCGCAGCATCCCGCCGCTGCCGCTTACTTGCCGCAGCCGGTGCGGCAAGCACAGGCGCTCATCAAGGGCTGGCTGTTTTATCACGATGCGGCCGCGGTCACACCGGCGGCCGGCATCGCCACGAATCATTGTCGCGGTTTTTGGTGCGAGCTGAGCAGCGTTCCGCGTTGCGATGGCGCAGCTTTTGCGATTCTGTCGCGTCTGCAATGGTTGGCGCCAGCGCGACTGCCCGGCCATTTAACGATGGACAAGGCGGCGTTGCAAGCAGCGCTGGAAACACATTTCGCCACCGACCGCGCGCCCGTGCTGATTGCCGTGCTGGAGTCGGATGGAAGCGAGGCGATGGAAGTGGAACGCGGGTTCATTGTCCCGGATGATTGGCGCGAGCGCGCCGGGGAGCGATTGCAGCGTCCGGGTTTGCTCGGTTAGTGCTTGTGATCGCCGATCAACGCGAGCGAGTCGTGCTGACGTTGATTGGCGGCATGCCAGCGCATGACGAGCAGCATGGTTGATGCGACGAAGAGGCCGAATATGACGATCACCATGTTGGCGGTGAAATGTGCCTTAATCATCAGCACATACAGTGCCAGCATGGTCAACACCGACAGATTTTCGTTGAAATTTTGCACGGCGATCGAATGGCCGGCGCTCATCAGAATATGGCCGCGATGTTGTAACAAGGCATTCATCGGCACCACGAAAAAGCCCGACAGCGCACCGATGGTGATCAACAACGGGTAGGCGATCCAAACCGATTTCACCAGCGTCATCGCCATAACCAGCACGCCCATGGCGATGGCAAGCGGCATGACCGAGAGCGACTTCCTGAGCGGAACGAATTGGGCAGCGGCGATGGCACCGATGGCTACACCGACCGCGAAAATGCCTTGCAGAATGGCTGCTTGGTCGAGCGGCATGTTCAGAGATTGTTCCGCCCACGCTAGGACGATGAATTGCAGCACGGCTCCGGCTCCCCAGAACAGCGTGGTGACGGCAAGTGAAATTTGCCCCAGCTTGTCTTTCCACAAAACGTGGAAGCAGTTGGCAAAATCAGCAATCAGCTTACTCGGAGTGTGCGCTTGGTGATTGTAGCGAGCGCCTGTGTCGGGGATATGCAGGTTGAATAACGCAGCGAGCAGATAGATGCCGATAATGACAGACATGGCGGCCTCGGCTGGCGTATTGATGCCGGTATCGATCATCGGCACATCGATGGCGAGCAATCTTGCTGAGACATGCGGATTGATGAGTGCGCCACCCATGACCGTGCCGAGAATGATGGAAGTGACGGTCAGCCCTTCGATCCAACCGTTGGCCGCGACCAGTTTTTCCGGTGGCAGCAGTTCGGTCAAGATGCCGTATTTGGCAGGCGAATAGGCTGCAGCGCCGAGGCCGACTACGCCATAGGCAAGCAAAGGGTGCGCGCCGAAAAACATGATGGCGCAACCCACGATCTTGACCAGATTGGTCACGAACATGACTTTGCCCTTGGGCATGGAATCGGCGAATGCGCCGACGAAAGCGGCGAGCAAGACGTAAGAAAGGACGAAGAACAGCTTGAGCAGCGGGGTCATCCAATCGGGGGATTTCATCATGGCCAGAACGGCGATGGCGACGATCAGCAGCGCATTGTCCGCCAGCGACGAAAAAAACTGCGCCGCCATGATCGTGTAAAACCCGCGATTCATTCGCATGTCATGCATACCTTATTGTCTCGGCTGACTTTATACCATGAAAAGCAGAGTGAAATAGGAATTCGTCCCTCGCAACAGGCTGCTCCGGTAGAATGAGGGGATTGTTAATTTATGTCGCAATTTCTGCTTCAGATTTCGAGTTTTTCATGCCCCGTCCGCTTCTCGCCACCATCGATATCGCAGCACTGCAGCACAACCTCGCCGTTGCCAAGACCTGCGCCCCGACCGCTAAAGTCTGGGCCGTGCTCAAGGCCAATGCCTATGGTCATGGACTAGAACGCGGCATGCGTGGGTTTGCGGCAGCGGATGGCTTGGGATTGATCGAAGTGGAAGGCGCGGCGCGTTTGCGTGAACTGGGTTGGCAGAAACCGATTTTGTTGCTGGAAGGCGTGTTCGAGGCCGCCGATTTGCAAGTGGTGGCCGCGCACGGGATCGAGATCGCCGTGCATTGCGCCGAGCAGATCGCCATGTTGGAACAGACGAATCTGTCATCTCAGATCGATGTGCATTTGAAGCTGAACAGCGGCATGAACCGACTCGGTTTCAAGCCTGCTGCTTTCCGTGCCGCATATGAACGCTTGCGGACAATCCCGGCGGTGCGCAACATCGCTTTCATGACGCATTTCGCCAATGCCGAACATGCCGCCAATCCCGGCATGCCTTTGTCCGAACAGGTGGCGCGCTTTGATGCAGCGACGGTAAATTTAGTTGGCAGCCGTAGCTTATCCAATTCAGCCGCTACGCTCTTGCATGCCGAGGTGGCAGCGGACTGGATCCGCCCCGGCATCATGCTATACGGCGCGACGCCCGGTGTGAAAACGGCGGCGCAGTTCGGTTTGCGGCCGGCGATGACGTTGACCAGCGAATTGATCGGTATTCAAGAAATCGCCGCCGGCGATTCGGTCGGCTATGGCAGTCGCTTTATCGCCGACCGGCCGATGCGCGTCGGCGTGGTGGCGTGCGGCTATGCCGACGGCTACCCGCGTCATGCACCAACCGGCACGCCGGTGTTGGTCGATGGCGTGAAAACGCGCGTGGTCGGCAACGTCTCGATGGACATGATAAATGTTGACTTGAGCACTATCCCGCAGGCGCGCGTCGGTAGCCCAGTGACGTTATGGGGCGAGGGCTTGCCGATCGACGAGGTGGCGCAAGCGGCGGGGACGGTCGGCTATGAGTTGATGTGCGCGCTGGCGCAGCGCGTGCGCGTGGTTGAACGTTAAGTTTATTTACCACGGCGCACACGGCGCGCACGGCGAAAACACTCCTCTCTTCTCGTGCGAGAAAAAGGTTTGGTTTTCCGCCGTGCGCGCCGTGTTCGCCGTGGTTCAATCGTTTTGAACGGTAGCTGTCATGGCCAAAGCAAAAACCAATTACACCTGTACTGAATGCGGCGGCATTTCCGCCAAATGGGCGGGACAATGTCCTGCCTGCGGCCAGTGGAATACGCTCGTTGAAACGCTGATCGAAACTAGCGGCAACCGCTATTCGGCGCAGCCGCAAGGCTTGGCGCAAACCACGCCGGTCTTGACTCTGGCAGATATCGAAGCAATCGACGTGCCGCGCTTCGGCACCGGCATCGAGGAATTCGATCGCGTGCTCGGCGGCGGGCTGGTGGCTGGCGGCGTCGTGCTCATAGGCGGCGATCCCGGCATAGGCAAATCCACCTTGCTGCTGCAGGCGCTGGCCAATCTGTCTGGCGTGAAGCAGGCTCTGTACGTCAGCGGCGAGGAATCCGGCGCGCAGATTGCCTTGCGCGCCAAGCGTTTAGCCATCGATGCTGCCGGTCTCAAGCTGCAAGCAGAAATTCAACTCGAAAAAATTCTCGCCACCTTAGCCGACCTCAAGCCGCAAGTGGTGGTCATCGATTCGATCCAGACCATGTACTCCGATGCGCTGACTTCCGCGCCGGGTTCGGTGGCGCAGGTGCGCGAGTGCGCGGCACAACTGACGCGCGTCGCCAAGCAGACTGGCATCACCGTCATCATGGTCGGCCACGTCACCAAGGAAGGCGCCTTGGCCGGCCCGCGCGTACTGGAACACATCGTCGATACCGTGCTGTATTTCGAGGGCGATACCCATTCCAGCTTCCGTCTGGTGCGTGCGTTCAAAAATCGTTTTGGCGCAGTGAATGAGTTGGGCGTATTTGCCATGACGGAAAAAGGCTTGAAGGGCGTATCGAATCCTTCCGCGCTGTTTCTGTCGCAACACGACAGCCAGGTCGCAGGCTCTTGCGTCATGGTGACGCAAGAAGGCACGCGTCCCTTGCTGGTGGAAATCCAAGCGCTGGTCGATAGTTCGCACATGCCGAATGCACGCCGGCTGTCGGTTGGATTGGAGCAGAATCGCTTGGCGATGCTGCTGGCGGTGCTGCACCGACATGCCGGCGTCGCGGCCTTCGATCAGGATGTGTTCATCAACGCGGTCGGCGGTGTCAAGATCACCGAGCCGGCGGCCGATTTGGCGGTGCTGCTGGCGATTCAGTCCTCTATGCGCAACAAGCCTTTGCCGCGCGGGTTGGCAGTGTTTGGCGAAGTCGGTTTGGCCGGTGAGATTCGCCCCGCACCGCGCGGACAGGAGCGGCTGCGTGAAGCCGCTAAACTGGGTTTTTCGACCGCGATGATTCCGAAATCGAATGTGTCGAAGCAAAAAATCGAAGGCCTGACCGTGATCGGCGTCGAACGGATCGATGAGGCCTTGGCGAAGATACGCGATATGGCGCTGTAGTGTGGCGTGTCGTCAAAAGTTAAAATTCTCCCGCTTGAATTGTTAAATGTTGTCAATTTAGAATAGTTATCGAGAAATTAAGGCACAATGCGGCTCTAGTCCGTAGGTGTATTGGTATGCCCGATAAAGTCGCACGATAGCGGCAAAAAATTTCTCCTTCATTGCAAGGACGATTGGCATCCGCACCCGCCAACGTTGTTGTGTCATCCCAGTTTTGCTTACTGAATTCATTGCGCGTCGCCGCTTGGCGCGTCTCTTTGCTTGTTTGATTGCACGATGCCTTTATCGCCTCCATTCCGCATGCGTTTTGCCTGCATCAATCTGTGCTCCGCGCTGTTTGTATGGAGTGGCGCGCACGCGGCCGTCGTGCCGGAGACGGAGTATGACGCTGTCATTCGCGCCGCCCGCAATGGTGAAACAGCTACGGCACTCGACCGGTTGCGCGCATGGCATGCGGCCAATCCGGCTGATCGGCGCATCGTATTCGATCTGGTCGCTGTGTTGGACATGGCCGGCCGCTACGAAGAAGCGTTGGCCTATCGTGCGCACATCATGGCGACCGATGCGCCGCCATACGCGCTCAAGTCCTTCGCGCACGCGGCTCGGCTCGCGCAGCAATTACCGCTGGCGGAAATGGCTTACGGTTTATTGCTGAAAAAAACGCCGGCCGATGCCGAAGCGCAGGCGGGGCTGGCTTATACGCGGATGGCGCAAGGGCGCGTGCAAGAAGCCCTAACGCAAGTGCGTGCCGCTTTGCCGTCGTCGCCCGATCGTTATCGCAAAGAGCATCTGCCGTTGATCGTCGCATTAGCCGAGTTGCATGAGCGGCGCGAAGAGTGGTTGCAGGCCGCCGCGGCCTATCAAGAAGCCTTGCGATTCGACCCGAATTTTCGTTATGCGATTCGTGGACGTGTATTGGCGTTGGCCAATGCCGGCCTATCTTTTTTGGCTTGGCGTTTGGCTGAGCGCCACCCTGAAGCGTTCAACGATGCTGAGAAATTCCGTTTCGCGCATGACGCCAACGCGCGCACGATTCGCTTCGGTCAGGCGCAAATCGCGGCCGATACCGGCCCCAAACGTTTCACCGTCACGGATGATGCACTGCTTGGAAACGCTGCACTAGCGCAGCGCACGAGCGGTCAATCTGCGACAGATTTTGACCGTCTGCTGGCTTTGCGCGACCGGATGCGCATGCAGGAAGTCGTGACGCTGTACGAATCTTTAAGCGCGAAGAAAGTCGTTCTTCCAATCTATGCGCGCTTGGCCGCCGCCGATGCTTATCTGTGGCTGCAGCAACCGGAAACCGCACGCGACATCTATGTGGCAGCTTTGAACGATTCTGCCTCATTGGATTACACCACCATGCTGGACGAGCAAATTGCATTGGTGTACGCCTATGTTGAGGCCGAGCAGCACGATCAAGCGCGCGCATTGTCCGATAAACTGCTGACGGCGACGCCGCAGGTGATGCATCAACACGAACGCGGCTTAGAAGCCCCCAATGCTGAATATGGCCGCGTCAAGCTGATTCGCGCCTTGCTCGATGTGTACGGTGATCGACTGGAAGATGCCGAGAAAAAGTTGGACGATTTGCAGGAGCGCGCTCCGCTCAACGAAGAGATTCGCGCTGCTTGGGCTGGGTTGCAATCTGCGCGCGAACGCCCGCGTGCCGCGCTGACGGCATTTGCAACGCTGCGGAATGACAATCCGAAATCGGTCGATGCCGCAGTCGGCCATGCTGAGCTGCTGCTGACCTTGCATCAGTTGACGCAGGCGCGGGCAGAAGTGCAGGCGCTACAGGCCGCTTATCCAGAAAAACGCAGCGTAAAAAATTTGCAGGAAAAGCTGAAAAGCTATGACAGTCCGTTTCTGCGCGTAGAAACCACCGCTGGGCGCGGCGCGGCCATCGCCGGCGCTGATAGCGTATATGACGCTGCCTTGTACTCTGCGCCGCTGGATGCTTCGCTCGGCTCACGCTATCGTTTTTTTACTCACTTGGTGCGCGCCAGCGGCTCGGATAGTGTGACCGACGTCACGCGCACCAGAATGGGTGTTGGCTTCGATTACCGTGATCGTGATTTCCAGGCCGAAGCAGAAGTGAATCGCACGCTCGATGGCAGTGCGACCGGCGGTATTGGTTTGGCATTGAGTTGGGATTTGTCAGATCGCTGGCAGGCGCGAGCGACGCTGGATACCAATGTCGTCGATTTGCCAGCGGCAGCGCTCAGCAACGGCATTCAGGCTAAATCGATGAAGCTGGCACTGAATTGGCATCCGCATGAATCGCGTTATGCGAGCGGCGAATTGTCCGCGATGCGCTTCTCTGACGGCAATCAGCGCCACATTGGGCAATTTTTGTGGCGTGAACGATTGCTGTCGAATCCAAAAATAAAATTGGATGCCACGCTGGGTTTATCCGCCTCGACGAATAGCGCGACCAATGCGGTTTACTTCAATCCCTCCCGTGATAGCGAAGCCGCGCTCGGCTTGCGTGGTGAATGGCTGCTTTGGCGACGTTATCAGCGTTCGTTCCGACATGCTCTCAGCGCGAAGTGGGGGCAATACTGGCAGGAAGGCTTTGGGAACGATGCATTGGCCGACGTTCATTACGAACAAGAATGGCGTCAGGATGATGTGTTTGAGGTGAAGTACGGCCTCGGTCGCAATTTTCATCCTTACGACGGTGCGCGTGAGTACCGCAGCTATGTGTATCTCAACTTGAACTGGCACATGCGATGAGACGTTTTTTACAGATCATTCACACAGCTTGGTTGGCGCGCATCGTCGCCGGCTTGCTGGCTGCATGCGTGAGTGCTTTGTCGCTGGCGCAATCGTTGCCGCTGGTGGTAGAGACGCCAGCCGATCCACCGCAGAGTTTTCGTGTGCTGTGTTACCACGATATCCGCGACAACCTGCGTGCATCCTTTCAAACTGCGCCCGATTCCACAGCGATTGGCACACGTGAATTGATCGCACAATTCAATTGGTTAAATGAAAACGGCTACAAACCGGTCAGTCTGCAACAGATCGTCGATGCACGCGCGGGCAAGGGCAGTTTACCGGATAAGGCGGTGCTGCTGACTTTCGACGACGGCTACAAGAGCGTCTATACGAAAGTCTTTCCCTTGCTTCAGCAATTTCATTTCCCAGCGGTGATCGCGCTGGTAGGTGATTGGATTGAAACGCCTACAGGCAGCAAAGTGCATTACGGCGATGAGCTGGTGGCGCGCGAGCAATTTGCGACGTGGGACGACGTGCGTGAGATGGTGGCTTCGGGTTTAGTCGAAGTGGCTTCGCATTCGCACGATTTACACAAGGGCATCGTGGCCAACCCACAAGGCAATTTGATTCCGGCGGCGGTCGCCCATGCTTGGTCGCAAGAGCATCGCGCGTATGAAACCGAGGCGCAATACGCTAAGCGCATCCGCGCCGATCTGAAACGCAACGCTGATCTGATCGCGCGCAAATTGGGCAAACGGCCGCGTGCGATGGTTTGGCCTTATGGCATGTACAACATGCACATGGCACAATGGTCGGCCGAAGCTGGCATGCCGATCACCATGAATTTAGAGGCGGGAGCGAATACGCCGGCGCAGCCTTTGTCGCGCATGCGGCGGGCGCTCATGACTTACGACCAAGGGCTGGCGGATTTGATCGGCGTGCTGCGCCAGCCGGCTAGCTACGATGGCGTCGAGCGACCGTTGGAGCGGGTGGTGCATGTCGATCTCGATTACGTTTACGATCCCGACCCAGCGGTGCAGGAAGCCAACCTGTCGAAGCTGCTCGATCGGATGCAGCGTCTGCATCCGAGCACGGTGTATCTGCAAGCCTATGCCGATGCTGATGGCGACGGCGTGGCCGATGCACTGTATTTTCCCAATCGACATTTACCGATGCGCGCCGATTTGTTTTCGCGGGTGGCATGGCAATTGCAGACGCGCGTGGGTGTCAAGGTCTATGCTTGGATGCCGGTGCTGGCCTTCAAATTGCCCGCAACCGATCCGGCTGCAGGGCGTACGGTGCGATTGATGCAGGATGCGCCCGCCGCCGCTGCGAAAGGACGGTATCACCGACTGTCGCCCTTCGATTCGCTGGCGCGCAAGACCGTCACTGAAATTTATGAGGATCTCGGCCGCAGCGCAATTTTCAACGGCATTCTGTTTCACGATGACGTTACCCTGTCCGATTATGAAGATGCCAGTCCAGCGGCATTGGCGGTGTATCGCGACCAGTGGCATTTGCCGGCTGCCGTCGAAGCTATTCGCCAAGACCCGGTAGCGCGGCGTACTTGGGCGCAGAAAAAAACCGCTTATCTCACCGCTTTTACGATGAGCTTGGCAGATACCTTGCGCCAGTACCAACCGACCTTGCTCACTGCACGTAACTTGTACGCGCAGCCGGTACTCGATCCGGCATCGGAAGATTGGTATGCGCAAACGCTGCCGGATTTCTTGGCGCACTACGATTTCACCGCCGTCATGGCTATGCCGTACATGGAAGGCGCAACGGATCCGACGCAATGGCTGAATCAACTTATTGCCAAGGTCAAGGCCGTACCGGGTGCGCTCGGTAAAACCGTGTTCGAGTTGCAAAGCCGCGACTGGCGCAATGGTCAGGCGATTCCGGCGGCGACATTGGTGTCGCAATTGCGCCAGTTGCACGCACAAGGCGCGCGCCATCTCGGTTATTACCCGGATGACTTCCACGCCAATGCGCCGGATGAAAGCATCATCGCCCCGGCTATCTCGGCCGCCACTGTTCCTGCATGGCGGTAGGCATGAAACTCGATATTCTCCTATTCGATTTCGTTTTCTACTACCCACTGTTCATGGCGTATGTCTGGATGGTGGGCGGGCTGACGTACTATTTCCGTTACGAACGGCGTAGCTGGGACATTGCCGATCCATTGTCTTTGCTGAAAGCGCAGCCTTTGGTATCGGTCATCGTGCCTTGCTATAACGAAGAAGAAAACGTGCGGGAAGTGGTCGATGCACTGACCA
>JAFECY010000108.1 GCA_018241865.1 Pseudomonadota bacterium
AAGAGGGCAGATTTACAGTCTGCTGCCATTAACCACTCGGCCACCCCTCCGCAGGGAACCCCAAACTATAGGCGACACTCATTCCCTTGTCAACCAGCGCATTGGATTTTTCAGAGATTTTTACACGCCCGCATCTCCCACACCGACGGCAGCACGCCGGCCAAACGCAGAAACGGTTGCAAATCCAGTAAGATGCCGGCATGCCCGCTTCGCCCCGTATTCTCATCCTTCAGGCGCACACCACGCCACAACGATCGCGCATCCATCGCCATCTAGCGCGCGCTGCGTCAGGACTGCCGCAGGTTCGGACGCATGACTTGTACGCAAACTATCCTGATTTCGACATCGACGCGGCAAGCGAACGGGGCTTGTTGACCACAACGGATCTGCTGGTATTGCAGCATCCGATCCAGTGGTACGGCGCGCCGGCGTTGTTGAAAGAGTGGTTCGATGTGGTGCTGACGGAGGGCTGGGTGCATGGCCCGGATGGCCGCGCCTTACAAGGCAAAGATTGCTGGCTGGTAGCGTGGGCAAGCGGCATGCACGATGCCGGCCAAGAAGACACGCGACAAATTGCCGACATTTTTGTGCCGCCCATCCAGCACATGGCGCAATTATGCGGCCTGCGCTGGCTACCGCCGTTGATCTTGTCTGGCGACCATCACATCGACGACATGATGCTGGACACCCAAACCGCACTATATAAAGAGCGTCTGCACAATTATCCGCATTGGCCCGAGGCAACATGACCGCCGCGCATACCCCCAGCTTGGCACTCAATGCCCTGATTTACCTCGCAGCGGCCGTATTGGCGGTGCCACTCGCCAAGCGACTCGGACTGGGCGCGGTGCTGGGTTATTTGTTCGCGGGCATTGCTATCGGGCCGTGGGGTCTGCGCCTGATTAACGGGGTCGAAGACATCCTGCATTTTTCCGAATTCGGTGTGGTATTGTTATTGTTTTTGATCGGCCTCGAACTCGATCCGAAGCGCTTGTGGTCGATGCGACATGCCATATTTGGCTGGGGTACAGCGCAAGTAGGCGCTTGCACAATTGCTTTGTGCGTACCCGCCATCTTGCTCGGCATAGACTGGAAAGTCGCCCTGATCGCTGCGCTCGGTCTGTCACTGTCTTCCACCGCCATTGCCTTGGCAACCTTGCAAGAACGCAATTTGATGACGACATCTGCCGGCTCGACCGGCTTTGCCATTTTGCTCTTCCAAGACATAGCCGCGATCCCCATGATCGCCATCATCCCGTTGCTGGGTGGCAGTCAGGCCGCCGGAGCCGGCTGGCTCGACGCCCTCAAGGCGGTGATCGTAATCGTCGCGCTCATCGCCGGCGGTCGTTACCTGATCCGACCTGCTCTGCGCACCATCGCCAAAACAGAAATGCGCGAAATCTTCACCGCATTCGCTCTGTTGCTGGTAATCGCCATTGCCTTTTTGATGGAATCGGTGCGCATGTCGATGGCACTCGGCACCTTCCTCGCCGGCGTGCTGCTAGCCGAATCGGAATACCGACATGCGCTGGAAACCGATCTCGAACCGTTCAAAGGTTTGCTGTTGGGTTTGTTTTTTATCGCAGTGGGCATGTCGGTCGATTTCGGCGTGTTTGCCGCGCGACCTTGGCTGATCCTTGGACTGGTCGCGGGTTTTCTGGCAACCAAAGTCGGCGTGTTGTACTTGTTGAGCAAGGTCTTCGGCATCGCCCGCGAGCAACGCCCGCTGTTTTCTTTTCTGCTATCGCAGGGCGGCGAATTTGCCTTCGTGGTGTTCGGTGCGGCCACCACCGCAAAAATCTTTTCCCCGGAAATTTCCTCGATCCTGATCGCAGTCGTGGCACTATCGATGGTCGCAACACCGCTCTTGCTACTGATATACGACAAGCTGCTAGCGCCGCGCCTGCGCACCGACAGCAAGCGCCCGGACGACACGATCGAGTCGCAGGACAACCCTGTCATCCTCGCCGGCTTTGGCCGCTTCGGCCAGATCGTCGGCCGCCTGCTGCACGCCAACCAGATTGGTGTCACGGTACTAGACCACGACCCGGATCAAATCGACTTGCTGCGTAAATTCGGTTTTCGTATTTTTTATGGCGACGCCACCCGCGCTGATTTGCTGCATGCCGCCGGCGCAGGCAAAGCGCGCATGCTGGTTGTGGCGATCGACGATATCGAAGACAGCCTGCAACTAGTCGATGTCGCCAAACGCTATTTCCCACACCTGACCATCTTGGCGCGCGCGCGCAATATCTCGCATTACTACGATTTGATGGATCGCGGCGTCACTTTGCTGGAACGCGAGACATTTGAATCGGCGCTACGACTGGGGCGGCAAGCTTTGCAAGAAATGGGATTTGACGCTTGGTGGGCGCGGCAAGCGTCGCTAAAATTCCGCCGACACAACATCCGTGCATTGCACGCCATCTATCCGCATTACCGCAATCAAGAACAAATGATTTCTATGGCCAAGCAAGCACGCGGCGAACTCGAAGCAATGTTTGCACGCGACATTGAAGCTTTACAGGAAGAACGGCGAGACGCCACGACACACACCGACAAACCATGATTACGCTCTATCACAACCCACGCTGCTCGAAATCGCGCGAAGCGCTGCAATTGGTGCAGACCTACGCCGCCGCTCATGCGCTCGATCTACAAGTGATCGATTACCAGCTCACGCCACTCACACTAGAAGCCTTGCGCACACTGCGCACGCAACTCGGCGACGAAGCGACCGACATGGTGCGCGACAACGAAGAAGCATACGCAACGATGAACTTGGCGCATGCCGATATCGATACCTTGCTGCAAGCAGTCGCGCAGCATCCACGTTTGCTGCAGCGACCGATTGCGGTGGTCGGCACACAGGCCACTATCGGTCGGCCGCCGGAGAAATTGTCGGCTTGGCTAGCCGGCGCACTCAGCGCACGCCGCGCTTGACGGCGATCTGCTGATAAAGGTCGGACAAGGCTTCTAGTTTGGGATTGGCCGGTTCTAGGCCACGCATTTTTTCGATCAACATCCGACTGCGATCACCCAAGGCCGTATCCCAGCCGAGATTTTCCAGATAGCGCAGAATGGCCAACGCGGAATTGAACACCACCTGCGGATTGTCGGGCATTTTCTTCAAGGCTTCTTGCATCAGCGCCACCGCGCCTTTGAAATCGCCTTCGTGCGCCTTGCTGACGCCGGACGTCACCAAGTCAGAAACCTGACGGCGACTTTCCGTCGCCAATTTATCTGCCAGATCAGCACGGCCAGCCTGTTCCAGCACCTGCCGCGCGCGCGCCATGTCTTCGTCGTTGGAGGCATTGTTCATCACGTCGAGCATGACTTCCGCCGCCTCCTCTTCCAAATTGTTGGTCAAGCAGCCTTGGGCCAGCACCATTTTCAATTCGTCGGATAGGCCGGCCTGATCGCGGCAAGCGACTACCGCCGCGCTCAGCTCCTGCGACGTGCGTTCGGCATCGCCCAAAGTTTTGTACAGCATGGCCGAAGACAAGGCGCGGCAAGCCGGCATGCGATCGTTGCCGCTCAAAGATTTTTGCAAATCGCGGATCATCGCCGACGCCAAATCGGTGTCGCCTTTGCTCACTAAACTTTGCACCAATTTGACGTGGTCTTCCGGGTCGCGGAATTCGGAATACTTGGCTTTGCTGATGACCTTCTGAAAGGAACGTTCGGCGGTATCGGTGTCACCCGCACGCAAAGCCACTTCCCCCAAGCGCCGCAACCGGCGCACCGCATGCGGCGATACTGCCACCGCACTTTCCAGCACCGCCTTGGCCTCGTCCTGCTTGCCCATTTTTTCCCGCACCTGCGCCAGCAGATCGTAGGCATGCATGTATTTGTCGTTTTCAGCCAGCAGATCGACGAGCGTATTTTCCGCTTCCTCCAATCGCCCCTGCATGAACAGGCAACTGGCCAATCCGAGTCGAGCCCATGCCAAATCACGATCGCCGATCAATTGCCGATAAATCGTTTCGGCGGCAGCCGGTTCGTTCAGGCTCACGTGCATATCGGCGCGCAGGCGCTGGAAATCGGCGGCGTAGCGCGGATTGGCCACCTCGCCGGAAATGCAGGCACCAAGCGCTTCGCGCAACTGACCGTGGCTCATCATGTCGTGCACCGGCGCGAAAGCGGCGCGCTTATGCAAGGCGCGGCCGATGCGTTCGAGCAGCATGTCGGCGGTGAAAGGTTTAAGGATGTAATCGGTCGGCGCGAGTTCAGCGGCACCGACCACTTTATCGAGCATGCGCTCGGCGGTGATGATGAAATAAATAATGCCGGGGCCGATCAGTTTGTTGTGGCGCAAGTCTTCCAGCAATTGCTGACCGTCCTGGCCGTCGCCGAGATCGTATTCGCAGAGTACGACATCGTGGTGTTTTTTCTGTATCTGCCGAATCGCCGTACCGGCGCTGACCGCATGCTCGATCTTGGTCAACCCGCACAGATTCAACATGTTCTGCAAACTGCCACGCATGTTGGTATTGGGATCGACGATCAGGGCGGTGAGATTGCTGATTTCATTCATGTTCGTTCCCGCATGCGGTCGGCAGCCTTGTTATTACTATATTACGGCAGCACGGCAGGAAACTGAACCAAGTGTGGTTTCGGCGCACTGCCCGATTCAATCGACCCGCATGCGCCAAGCTGCCAGCATGGCCAGCGCGCATAACACCGCTACCAACACATAGGTTTCGTCGAAAGCGTGCATCTGCGCCGTCGGCGACCCTTGGTGCATCGTTAAACGCCATTGCAGCACGATGCCGACTAAGCTGACGCCAATCGCCCCGCCGAGCTGGCGCAGGAAATTGATCGCGCTGGCGCCTTGCGCAATCAAAGCGGCGTCGAGGCCGCGCATCGCGCCCAAATTCAGCGCCGGCAGCACGAAGCCGAGGCCGATACGGCCAACGATGGCGAAGGCCATGAAGGCGAAGTAATGCGTTTCCCGCGTGCCCAGCGCCATCAGGCCGAAGGACAATGCCAGCATGAACAGGCCGAAAGACACCAGCAGATGCGCCGGGTAACGGTCGGCCATCCGCCCAGCCAGCGGAATGATCCCGGCCAGCACGAAACCCGCCGGCAACAGCACCAACCCGGCTTGCGAAGGCGCATAATTCAAGGCCTCTTGCATGTAAATCGGCAGCAGGTAAGTCGAGCCGAACAGACCCATGCCATAAATAAAGGCAACCAACGCGCCCATGGCGAACTGACGATAGCGAAACAGGCGCAAGTCGAGCAGTGGATTCTCCGTGGCTTTCTGATAAGCCAGAAACCCTACTAGACAAGCGATGCCCATCGCCAACAGGACGCCGCCCCAGATCGGTTGCGTATGCAGCGACACCAGCCCGTTGAGCAAACTGACGGTGGCGACGCCGATCAACACCAATCCCTTCCAATCGAGTTTGCGGGCATCGCCCATCAGCGGCGAATTCAACGCCAAGAAACGGCGAATCATCACCAACACGATCAAGCAGAACGGCACCACCACTAGGAAGATCGAGCGCCAGCCAAAATGCTCGACCAAGAAGCCGCCGACGCTCGGCCCCATCGCCGGGGCGAGCACCACGCCGAAGCCGAACAGTCCCATCGCCTTGCCTTGCTCGTGCTGCTCGAAGGCACGCATGATGACGATGGCCGGAATCGGTTGCAGGATACCGGCGGACAAGCCCTCCAGCACCCGCATCGCCAGCAACATCGGGTAATTGACGCTGAACGCGCCAACGATGCCGCCGGCCAGCAAGGCGAGAATCGCCCATGTATAAGTGCGGCGCAGACCGAAGCGCAGCAACAGCCAAGGCGTGGTCAGCATCGACAGGGTCATCGCCAGCATGAAGCCGGCCGAGACCCATTGCGCGCGCTCCGGCCCGAGCGTGAAATAACGGCTCAGGTCGGGAATGGCGACATTGACGATGGTGGAAGAAAGAATCGAGGCAACGCTGCCGATCAATACGGTCAGCAGCACCAGCCATTTGTAGCGCGCGCCATAGTGTTGGCGCAATTCGTCGAGGGAGAATGCCATGCCTGTTCTTGTTTTTGTCCGTCAGGCAGACAGTTTATATCCGACGGCGATTACGCGCTGACCACATTACAAACGATGACTGCGATCGTTGCGCGCAAACTTGTCCGGCAATTGCACGTGCGTACCGACCACCAGCACCTTGAACAACTCGCCCATTTCCGCCGGCGAAGTCAGTTTTTGCACGGCATTGGCTTGCGGCAGATAGCGCAGTTTGTCGGTCGGCGGCGTGCGCAGCAGGATGTCGCCGATGCCGGCATCGAGCAGAAAGGCCGCTTGACTGGTGTAGCCGAGCAGGTCGAGGCCGCCCTCGATGGCGGCGCGCGCCATCGCAGTGAAATCGACGTGGGCGGTGATGTCTTGCAGGCCGAGGTGGTAAAACGGATCGTCATGCGCGTGATGGCGGTAATGGCACATCAGCGTGCCGGTCGCACGCTGCGCCAGATAGTATTCAGCGGCCGGGAATCCGTAATCGATCAAGATCGCCGCGCCGCCGTGGCCGTTCTGGTCATAACCGGCATTGAGCATGCCGGCCAGCGATTGCATGAAGGCGATCGAGATCGGATGCACTTCGGTCAGATAGCCGACCGGCAGTTCGTCGGCATAGGGAATTTGCGCAATCAGCGCCGGGTCGCAGGCGTAATCGCGATACACCAAACCCTTCGGCGCAAGACCGATGCCACGCTCCTTCCAACCCTGTTCGGTCTTGACCAGCAAATGCGCCGGCATGGCGTCGAGCACTTCATTGCCAATCACCACGCCGGAAAACGCCGGCGGAAACTGATCGAGCCAAGTCACTTGCGGAAAACCACGTAGCGTTTCCTGTTGCCGCGCCCGCAATTCACCCGACAATTCGACGATGGCATAGCGGTGCACCGGCACGCCCATGTTGCTCAGCTCGGTCAACAGATCGCGCGCCAGCTTACCGGTGCCGGCACCGAACTCGATCATCTGCGGCGCAGTCTTGCTCATCAAATCCGCCGCCACTTGCGCCAAAGTTTGCCCGAACAGCGGCGTGATTTCCGGCGCGGTTGTAAAATCACCGTCTTTGCCGAGCTTGGCCGCGCCGCCGCTGTAATAACCGAGTCCGGGCGCGTACAAGGCCAGTTCCATGTAACGGGAAAAGGAAATCCAGCCGGAATTGCGACGGATATCGTTGGCGATCAGGGATTGCAGCGCGCGCGATGCCTGCAGGGCATCGGCC
>JAFECY010000109.1 GCA_018241865.1 Pseudomonadota bacterium
GGAGTGAAGCGATGTGGTTGGGGCGATGTGGGGAGCCGATCAAAATGATTTTGATGCCGGAAAAATTTTGAGATTTCAGCTTTCGATGCTAAACGTCCCATCACCATTTGCTTGAACTTGATCGGAGATATCAAGCACACCATCATCTTGAAATCGAGGAGCATGTCTTAGCATGCGAATCTGGTTGGATAGAGCCGTTTTTATCAAATTTTCATCGTGTTTGGGTAACCAGCATGCGGGGTCAGATACCGCCGTCGGATCACCAAAGCGCTTATCAGCTTCCCAGTTCAACGTGTTGCGTACGCCATTTTTCATGGTTTCCTCCCGAAAGCGAAGTCGCTGCGAGTTTGTTGTGGGTTCTTTTATAGCACTTTTTTATATTTTGAATCTGAGGGGGGGAATGCGGGGTAAATTTTTTTATTGAAAAGAAAAGGGGTTACGTCTTTTGAACGTAACCCCTTAGTATTACTGGTGCGGCTGGCAGGAATCGAACCCACGACCCCTTGGTTCGTAGCCAAGTACTCTATCCAGCTGAGCTACAGCCGCGTTAAGCCAAGAATTCTAACACTGATTATATGGAATGGGGAAGTCAATTTTCGATAGACGTGTTTTGGGCGAACATTTTAGCGAGACAGCAATCAATAAGCCCGCTTGTCCGATTTGATTTCCTGCAGGATGGTAGCGGCGATTTCTTCGATCGACTTGGCGGTGGATGACATCCAGCGGATACCTTCCTTGCGCATCATCTTTTCCGCCTCGTTGATTTCGTAGCGGCAGTTTTCCAGCGACGCGTACTTGCTGCCGGGGCGGCGTTCGTTGCGGACTTCAGAGAGACGGTCGGCGGCAATCGACAGGCCGAATATCTTGCCCTTATGCGCCAGCAGTTCGGATGGCAATTTGCCGCGCTCGAAATCGTCCGGGATCAGTGGGTAGTTGGCAGCCTTGACGCCGAATTGCATGGCGAGATACAGACTGGTCGGCGTTTTGCCGGAGCGCGACACGCCGACTAGAATCACGTCGGCGGCGGCTAAGTTCAGGTTCGACTGGCCATCGTCATGCGCCAACGAGAAATTGATGGCTTCGATGCGATTGCGGTATTCCTCCGAATCGGCGATTTTGTGGCTGCGTCCGATGGTGTGGCTGGACTTCACGCCCAGCTCCTGCTCCAGCGGTTCGACAAAAGTCTGGATCAGATCCATGTGCAAACCCTTGGCCTTGTGCACCACGCTCGACAGCTCGGCCTTGACCAAGGTCGAGAACACGATGGGCAGCTTGCCATCTTGCACGAACGTGTCGTTGATGCGTCGCACGGCGTCGTGTGCCTTGTCCATACTGTCGATGAAAGGCAGACGAATTTGCTTGAAGCGCAACTCGAACTGGGTCAATACCGAATGGCCGAAGGTTTCGGCGGTGATGCCGGTGCCGTCCGAGACGAAGAATACGGTGCGGTTGGCTGGCGGTAGAGCTTGGGCGGTGAGATCGGGCATGATGGATTGCGGATGGATTGCGTAATGCGGAACGGTTCAAATTGTATAAGGCAAAACCGGATTACGCACTGTAAAATGCCGTTTTAATATGTAGTATGGATTCGGCCTCCACCAAAAATAACAACAACATGTGCTGTGATGATGGCGAATACGGACTCAAGCTGGCAAACGTGAAGATTTCTTATCATCAAAATAGAGGTTGTTATGTCCAACGCAGCACAAGCTGGGGTCGCACACGCCCCGACGGAGGCGCTTTACGTCGCTTCATTTGACGCTTTACGGATGACGGATGTTGAATCCGTCGGCGGCAAAAACGCATCACTCGGTGAAATGATTAGCCAGTTGGCCGGGGCCGGTGTTCGGGTGCCAGGCGGGTTCGCCACCACGGCATTGGCGTTCCGCGATTTTCTCGATCATTCGGTCAACAATGGTCCGTCGCTGGCCAAGCGCATTGCCGATCGTTTGGAAGGCTTGAACATCGATGATGTGCGCGCGCTGGCTCAGGCCGGTGCCGAGATACGTCAGTGGATTATCGACACGCCATTCCAACCGCGTTTGCAGCAAGAAATCGCCGCGTTCTATCAGCGTCTGGTGGCTGACTCCACCGCCGAGGTGTCGTTTGCGGTGCGCTCTTCCGCCACGGCTGAAGACTTGCCGGATGCGTCCTTCGCCGGCCAGCAGGAAACTTTCCTCAACGTGGTCGGCATCGACAACGTGCTCGAAGCGATGAAACACGTGTTCGCCTCGCTCTACAACGACCGCGCGATTTCTTACCGTGTGCACAAGGGCTTCACCCATGCCGAAGTCGCCTTGTCGGCTGGTGTGCAGCGCATGGTGCGTTCCGACGTTGGCGCAGCCGGTGTCATGTTCACCATCGATACCGAGTCTGGCTTCCAAGATGTGGTCTTCATTACGTCCAGCTACGGCCTAGGCGAAACGGTGGTGCAGGGCGCGGTCAACCCGGACGAGTTTTATGTCCACAAACCGATGCTGGCGCAGGGCAAGCTGCCGATCATCCGCCGCAATATCGGCTCGAAACTCATCAAGATGGAATTCACCGGCGAAGCCAAGGCCGGCCGCTCGGTCAAGACTGTCGATGTGCCGATCGAACTGCGCAACCGCTATTCGCTGAACGATGCTGATATCGTCGAGTTGGCCAAGTACGCGGTCATCATCGAGAAGCACTATGGTCGCCCGATGGACATCGAATGGGGCAAGGATGGCCGCGACGGCAAGCTCTACATCCTGCAGGCACGCCCTGAAACGGTCAAATCGCAGCAAAAGGCAGGCGATGCCCAGCAGCGTTTCAAACTCAAAGGCAGCGGTACTGTGTTGTCTGCCGGTCGTGCGATCGGCCAGAAAATCGGCGCTGGTCCGGTGCGTGTCATTCACGATCCTTCCGAAATGGAACGCGTGCAGCCGGGCGACGTGCTGGTGGCTGACATGACCGATCCCAATTGGGAGCCGGTGATGAAGCGCGCTTCGGCCATCGTCACCAATCGCGGCGGTCGTACCTGCCATGCGGCGATTATTGCGCGTGAACTGGGCGTGCCGGCTGTGGTCGGTTGCGGCGATGCCACCGACGTTTTGAAGGATGGCACGCTGGTGACGGTGTCCTGCGCTGAGGGCGACGAGGGCAAAATTTACGACGGCTTGCTGGAAACCGAAATCACCGAAGTGACGCGCGGTGAATTGCCGCCGTTGCCCTTGAAGATCATGATGAACGTCGGCAACCCGCAACTGGCGTTCGATTTCCAGTCGATCCCGAATGGTGGCGTCGGTTTGGCACGTCTCGAATTTATCATCAACAACAATATTGGTGTGCATCCGAAAGCGATTTTGGAATATCCGAACATCGACGCTGATCTGAAAAAAGCGGTCGAATCGGTGGCACGCGGTCATGCCTCGCCCAAGGCGTTTTACGTGGACAAGCTGGCCGAAGGCATTGCCACCATCGCCGCTGCGTTCTGGCCGAAACCGGTGATCGTGCGCTTGTCCGACTTCAAGTCGAACGAGTACAAAAAACTGATCGGCGGTTCGCGTTACGAGCCGGACGAAGAAAACCCGATGCTCGGTTTCCGTGGCGCGGCGCGCTATCTGGCGGCCGATTTCGCCGAATCGTTCGAGATGGAATGTCTGGCGATGAAGCGGGTGCGCAACGACATGGGTCTGACCAATGTCGAGATCATGGTGCCGTTTGTTCGCACGCTAGGTCAGGCGGAAAAAGTTGTGGCCTTGCTGGGCAAGAATGGCTTGAAGCGCGGCGAAAACGACCTGCGCCTAATTATGATGTGCGAAGTGCCATCCAATGCCATTCTGGCCGAGCAATTCCTCGAATATTTCGACGGCTTCTCGATTGGTTCCAACGACCTGACCCAACTCACCTTGGGCTTGGATCGCGATTCCGGCATGGAATTGCTGGCGGCCGATTTCGACGAGCGCGATCCGGCGGTGCGTGCTTTGCTGTCGAAGGCGATTGCCGCCTGTCGAGCGCAGGACAAGTACATCGGCATTTGCGGCCAAGGGCCTTCCGACCATCCTGATTTTGCGGAATGGTTGATGAAAGAAGGGATCGCCTCGATTTCCCTCAATCCCGATTCGGTGCTGGATACCTGGCAAAAGCTGGCGAACGCCAAGTAAAGCAGCGCAAATGTTTCATTGACAAGCGCGGGCTTCGGCCCGCGTTTTTCATTGCCTTTTGACGCGATATTTTTAATTTTTGGTGCATACTGTGGCACTGTTAAAAAGAGAAAAGGGGGAGAGCCATGTCGGACTGGATGATCTGGGCAGTGCTGGCTTTGGGTGTTGCCATTTTGGAGTTGTTTACTGGCACCTTCTATCTGTTGATGATTGCCATTGGTCTGGCTGCGGCAGCTTTGGCAGCCATGTTCGGCATGGGGTTTTCCGTGCAACTCATTGTCGCCGCCGTGGTGGGTGTCATCGCGACCTACGTGCTGTACAACAGCAAGCTAGGCAAAATCCAGAAAACCGATGCGGCGCGCGATCCGAACGTTAATCTCGACATCGGTCAGACGCTCAACGTCGCCGAGTGGAAAGACATTCCCGGCGGTCAGCCGGTGGCGCGGGTCATGTATCGCGGCGCGATGTGGGATGTGGAGTTGGCGACCGGCGCCACAGTCGGAACAGGGCAGTTTGTCATCAATGAGTTACGCGGCAATCGATTGATTGTCACCAATAACAGCAACGAAAGGAGAAATTGATGGATTTCGGAACCGTTTCACTGATTATTTTTATTCTGGCGGTAGTCTTCGTTATTAAGACCATCAAGGTCGTGCCGCAGCAGCACGCTTGGGTGGTCGAACGCCTCGGTAAATTTCACGCGACGCTGCCGCCTGGTTTGAACATCGTGCTGCCATTCATCGACCGCATCGCTTACAAGCACGTGCTGAAGGAAATCCCGCTCGACGTGCCGCCTCAGGTTTGTATCACCAAAGACAATACCCAGTTGCAGGTCGATGGCATCTTGTATTTTCAGGTGACTGATCCGAAGCTGGCTTCCTATGGTTCGTCCAACTACATTTCTGCCATTACGCAATTGGCGCAAACCACGCTGCGTTCGGTGATCGGCAAGATGGAACTGGATAAAACTTTCGAGGAGCGCGATCACATCAATACTTCCATCGTCAGTGCCATCGACGATTCCGCCGCCAACTGGGGTGTGAAAGTCTTGCGTTATGAAATCAAGGATTTGACGCCGCCGAAAGAAATTCTGCATGCGATGCAGGCCCAGATCACTGCTGAGCGCGAAAAGCGGGCGTTGATCGCCGCTTCCGAAGGCCGCAAGCAAGAGCAGATCAATATCGCCACCGGCGAACGCGAAGCGGCGATTGCCAAATCCGAGGGCGAGAAGCAGGCTTCCATCAATCGCGCCCAGGGTCAGGCCGCCGCCATTCTGGCGATTGCTGAAGCCAGTGCCGAAGCTTTGCGCAAGACGGCTTCGGCGATTCGCGAACCGGGTGGCGCCGATGCAGTCAGCCTGAAGGTGGCCGAGCAATATGTCGGCGCATTCTCGCAACTGGCCAAGACCAACAATTCGATCATCGTGCCAGCTAACTTGGGCGATATCAGCAGCCTGATCGCCAGTGCGATGCAGGTGGTGAAAGTGCAGCAGAAATAGAAATTTCTAAACCTGTTAACCACGGCGGGCACGGCGAACACGGCGAAAAATCCCTTTCTTTTTGGGCGGGCTGGAAAGGGGGCAGATCAGTGTATCGACACCCATCCCCACCCCAACCTTTCTCCTGAAGGGGGGCGAGGTATGTTGGTTTCGCCGTGCCCGCCGTGTGCGCCGTGGTTACCTGATGTTTAGCGCCGGTTGGTTTTCATGGCGCGTTCGATTTCGCGCTGGTGGAGCAGGGGTTTCGTGGGACATGTCCCGCGCCTGCGTAACGACGCCGGCTTGCAAGCCAGCGCTCCGTAGCGCCTGAACGAGATTTTTAGCGGCGATTCGTTTTCATGGCGCGTTCGATTTCGCGCTGGTGGAGCAGGGGTTTCGCGGGACACGTCCCGCGCCTGCGTAACGACGCTGGCTTGCAAGCCAGCGTTCCGTAGCGCCTGAACGAGATTTTTAGCGGCGATTCGTTTTCATGGCGCGTTCGATTTCGCGCTGTGCATCGCGTTGTTGCGAGACGTCGCGCTTATCGTGCTGTTTCTTGCCCTTGGCCAGTCCGATTTCGCATTTGACCCGGCCTTTCAGATAATGCAGGTTGAGCGGCACCAGCGTATAGCCGGAACGTTCGACCTTGCCGATCAGGCGCTTGATTTCTTCTGCGTGCAGCAGCAGCTTGCGGGTGCGGATGACTTCTGGGTGGACATGCGACGAGGCGCTGTTCAAGGCGCTGATATGCGCGCCGAACAGGAAGACTTCGCCATTGCGCACGATGACATAGGCTTCTTTCAGTTGCACGCGGCCGGCGCGGATGGACTTGACTTCCCAGCCTTGTAATACAATGCCCGCTTCGTAGCGCTCCTCGATGAAGTAATCGAAAAAAGCCTTTTTATTGTCAACTATGGTCATGTAGCGGGAAGTGGCGATCTGGTTTGCGGATAGCGCGCAAATTAGGTCTGCGTCGAGATGGAATAATCCCGCGATTCTATCAAACGGTTCAGATTCAATGGCAGTCGTACACAAATCCGTCCTGTTGCCTTTTAGCGCGGAACAAATGTTTGCCCTAGTCAATGGCATCGAAGATTATCCGGTATTCCTGCCGTGGTGCGGCGGCGCGCATATCAAGGAACGTCAGGGCGACCGACTGGTGGCGACCCTGCACATCAATTACCACGGCGTCAGGCAAACTTTCACCACCGCCAATACCAACCAGCCGCCGCATCTTATCAAGATGGCTTTGGTCGAAGGGCCGTTCAAACAATTGGACGGCACTTGGTCCTTCAAGCCCTTACGTGCCGATGCCTGCAAGGTGGAGTTCGATTTGCATTATGAATTTTCCAGCAAGCTGCTGGAAAAAGTCATCGGTCCGGTGTTTTCTATGATTGCCAATAGTTTTGTCGAGGCTTTCTGCAAGCGTGCCGAGGCGGTGTATGTCTGAGCATGCATTCTTGCTGAACGTGCAGGTTTGTTATGCGCGCGCGGATCGACAATTTTTGTTCGACATGCAAGCGCCGGCGGGGACGACACTGGAGCAGGCGATCCGGCGCAGCAGCATCCTCGACGTCGCGCCGGAAATCGATCTAGCCCAGTGCAAGACCGGCATTCATGGCAAGCTCAAGGCGCTCGATACCATCCTGCGTGAAGGCGACCGGGTGGAAATTTATCGCGGGTTGACTGCCGATCCCAAGGAGGCGCGGCGGCGGCGTGCAAATCGAAAGATGGAATGAAAATCGCCCTTTTGCCCCTAGTGCACAAAATAAACCAAATATAAAAAAGCCCCTGAATGGGGCTTTTTTAGTATAGGGCTGTTGATGATCGCCC
>JAFECY010000010.1 GCA_018241865.1 Pseudomonadota bacterium
CAAAGCGAAGGAAAGTGGCTGGTTCCCGGTCGTCGGGGTTGAAGACACGGAAGGACGGCTACTGGGCTTTGCCAGCTATGGCAGCTTCCGGGCGTGGCCGGCGTACAAATATTCGGTCGAGCACTCGGTATATGTACACAAGGATAATCGCGGCAGGGGGATCGGACGGATTCTCATGCGCGAGTTGATTGCTGTCGCAAAAGCACAGAATTATCATGTGCTTGTCGGCGGCATTGAATCGAGCAATACCGGCAGCATTGCCTTGCACGAGTCTCTCGGCTTCACGCATGCTGGAACGATACGCCAAGCAGGGTTCAAGTTCGGTCGCTGGCTGGATCTGAGTTTCTATCAATTGATACTCGAAACGCCGGTGATGCCCGATGAAAATGCACGCAACCACTTTGGAGAATAAATGAGTACACCTCGTAAGCCCCGTATTGGTCTTGTTCTTGGCAGCGGTTCGGCACGCGGCTGGTCGCATATTGGCGTGATTCGCGCGTTGGAGGAAGCCGGCATCAAGCCTGACTTGGTGTGCGGCACATCCATCGGTGCGCTGGTGGGCGCGGCTTATGCGGCGGGGGATTTAGACCGTTTTGAGCAGTGGGTGCTCGGCTTACGAATCCGGGAAGTGGTGTCGTTCATGGACGTGGGCTTGGGTGGCGGTTTGCTCAAAGGTGAGAAGTTGATGGATTTTTTTCGGCGCAATTTCAGCGATCGTCCGTTGGAGAATCTGCCCATGCCATTCGCTGCCGTGGCGACCTCGCTGCAGAATGGCGCGGAAGTGTGGTTGCGGCAGGGATCGACTATCGATGCGGTGCGCGCATCCATTGCCTTGCCGGGATTGTTCACGCCGGTGCGGCAAGATCGCGCTTTGCTGGTGGATGGCGGACTGGTCAATCCGGTGCCGGTGTCGTTGGCGCGCGCGATGGGGGCGGATGTGATGATTGCGGTCGATCTCGGCTCCGATATGCTCGGTCGTCATTTGGACAGAGATGCGCCGCCGGAGATGCCTGAAGGGGAGCGCGAGGAGGGCGCAGAGAATAACGGCGACTGGTGGCGGCGCTTGCAAGACAATCTGGCGACGATGATGCCGGCGCGTTCTGCCGACGAGGTGGAGATGCCGTCCATGCTGAATGTGCTGACATCGAGCATCAACGTCATGCAAGTGCGGATCGCGCGCAGTCGCATGGCGGGTGAGCCGCCAGACATCGTTGTGGCACCGCGACTGGCGCATTTCGGCCTGCTTGATTTTCATCGGGCGCAAGAAGCGATCGACGAAGGTCGGCGTGCGGTGGAGCGCATCGCGCACAATCTGTCCGCGCTAGGCGTGTGAATAGTGCGCGAAAAAATGGCCGATAGTTCGGCCATTTTTTATGATGTGGCGGTTGTGAGGTTTTACTGCGTCACCAGAAAATCGATGATTACTTCTCCCGGCGCGCGCGAAACGTAGTTGATTTGTACGCGTGGGCCGAAGTAGCCGTTGATCTGGTTGAGCAGCGGCAGCGGGTCGTGGTCGTTGCAGAAGCGCATGGTTTCGCCGGGTTCGAGTGCATCGAGTGCGCCGAAGATGGCAGCGTGACGGAAACGTTTGGCGATGCCGCGCGCGTCGAACGGATAGAGACCGGCATCGACGACGGGGTGGGAACAATCGTGGGTCATGGCGTTACTCCTGAATTGAATGGTTTGCCTTCATTGAACTGCTGATAAATTCGGCGACGGACTTTACGATTAGTCCGCCGCCGCTCTGACTAAACGCTGCTTGCTTGTATGACGGGCGCTTCGCTGGTTTGCTGACGACCGCCGGTCAGTAAGCGCACAGCGAACAACGCCAAGAACAGCACGCCGATGGTGAAGACGATGTCGCCCGGCACGCGCAGCCACACCATCGTTTCCATGAACGGCGAGTGGATCACTTCGGACGAACGGGCGAACCACATGCCTTTGCTGACGCTAGCCCACGCTTGATAGAGGCCGGCCGGCACCAGCGAGATGAACACCATCATCGCCAAGCCGATGTTGAGCAACCAGAAGGCCGGAGCCAGCAAGCGATCGGACCAGACGGCACGTCCGAACATGCCGCGCAGGCAGAACAACATCAAACCGATGCCGAGCATGCCGTACACGCCGAACAGCGCAGCATGGCCGTGGGCGGCGGTCATGTTCAACCCTTGCATGTAGTACAGCGCGATCGGCGTATTGATCGAGAAGCCAAGCAGACCTGCGCCGACCATATTCCAGAAGCCGACGGCGATGAAGCATAGAATCGCCCACTTGTACGACTGCACCCACGGCGCGGATTTTGAACGCTGATAGTTGCGATAGGCTTCGATGCCGATCATCGACAGCGGCACCACTTCCAGTGCCGAGAACATCGCGCCGATGGCGATCACCATGGTCGGCGTGCCGGTGAAGTACAAGTGATGCAGGGTGCCGAGAATACCGCCGAACAGGAACACGATGGTTTCCAGCACGATGGCGCTGTTGGCGGTGGCGGCGCGAATCAAGCCGAGGCGCGTGAACAGGAGAGCGATGACGGCGGTGGCAAACACCTCGAAGAAGCCTTCGACCCACAGATGCACCAACCACCAGCGCCAGTACTCGATCATCGAGTAGTGCGTGTGCTTACCCCAAGCCAGCGACGTCGCGTAGAAACCGCCGATGCACATTGCAGCCAAGAACACCATCGCGATCAGGCCACGGCTTTCCGAAGGCGTTTTCAGCGCCGGCCACAAACCACGACCGAGCAACACGACCCAGAGAATCAGGCCGATGAACAGCAGGTATTGCCAGACGCGGCCCATGCTGGTGAATTCCAAACCTTGATTGCCGAGCCAGAAAGAGAAGTCAACGCCGGAATGCTGCAAGGTGCCGAGCCAGCCGCATGCGGTCGAGCCGACCACGATGAATAGCAAGGCGTAGAACAGCACATTGACGCCGAGCTTCTGGAACTTCGGTTCATGACCAGAGATAGCCGGCGCGATATACAGGCCGGTGGCGAGCCAAGCCGTGGCGATCCACAGCACGGCGAACTGCGTGTGGATGGTGCGACTGACGGTGAACGGTAAAAATTGGCCGAGCGGAATGCCGAAAAAACTTTGCCCTTCAACCGCATAGTGCGCGGTGATGACGCCCATGCCGACCTGCGCCAAGATTAGGCCGATGACGACGAAGAAATATTTCTTGGTGGCGCGCATCGATGGTGTTGGCTTCAGGCTAAACAGCGGGTCAGCCTTGGGTGGCGCGGGATCGCCTTCCTCCTTGGCAGCGGCGTGATAGAAAATCATGCCGGCGATAGCCGCGATCATCAGGATGATACTGGCGATCGACCAGATGCCGGCCCCGGCGGTCGGGGTGTTGCCTACCAACGGCTCGTGCGGCCAGTTACTCGTATAAGAGAGACCGGGCTCACCGGGGCGATCGGTAGCGGCCGACCAAGATGACCAGAAGAAGAAGGCCGTCAAGGCTTTGCGGTCGGCTGCGTCCGGCAGCGAGTCGGCCTTCATGGCGTATTGCTCGCGCAATTTGTCGAAAGCACGCTCATCACCAAACAAGCCAGCGTAATGCTGCGCGACTTGTTCGACGGCGGCAGCGCGATCATCGCTCAGAACGAGCTTGCCGCTTTGCGCGTCGTAAGTATTGCGCCGCATTTCTTCCTTGAGCAAACCGTCGAGTTGGCCTTGTTGACCGGCATTCAGCTCTGCGTAAGGTCGGTGAAAATCGCGCTGGGCCCAGATTTCGCGCAGCGCGATTGCTTCGCGGTGCAGCCAGTCGGCCGACCAATCTGGCGCGAGATAGCTGCCGTGCCCCCAGACGGTGCCGAGCTGCTGGCCGCCGGCGGATAGCCAAGCTTGTTGGCCGTGATCGACTGCACCTTCGCCGAACAATGTCCGGCCTTGCTGTGAAACGACTTCTTTCGGGATGGGCGGTGCCTTCAGATAAATTTCCGTCCCTACCCAGCCGAGTACGGCGAAGGAAAGGAGACAGATGATGGCGAGCCAGGTCCATAGTTTGCGTGTGGCATGCATGGCGGTTCCTTGGTTGATGGTGTGAAGAGTGAAGTTGGTGAGGTAGTGATAGGGTTGGTGGGATAGGTTGAATTTAAGGTGCATTTTATATACATGTTCAAATAGATGCAAATTAAATGTATCTTTAATGACGCGATCATTCCACTGCGTCTTAAACCATATAAAATGGATACGCATTTCGCCTATCCATCTATGAAGCTCACGACTTACACCGACTACGCTCTGCGCGCCTTGATGTTCTTGGCGGTCAATCGCGACCGCTTGGTAACGATTCAAGACATCGCCGATCTGCACGGCATCGCCAAGAATCATCTGACCAAGGTGGTGCATCAGCTCGGCTTGCTCGGGCTGGTCGAAACCGTGCGTGGCCGTAATGGCGGCTTGCGTCTAGGGTGTGAGCCAAGTGAGATCAACTTGGGCGAGGTGGTGCGTCAGACCGAAACCGATTTCAACATGGCCGAATGCTTCGACGTCAGCAATGTCAGTTGCGCTTATTCTTCTGCCTGCACCTTGAAAAACGTGCTGAGCGCGGCCACTGTCGCCTATCTCGACGTTCTCGACGGCGTCACGCTCGATCAGCTAGTAAAAAAACCGTCGGCACGCGGTAGCGCGGCGGCGATTAAATCGGTGCATTTGCATTTGCGTAAACCCGCTAGGGGTCTGGAAAAATAATTACGCATGCAATTCAACTGCAGCATCCACCACAGCATCCGCCCGCATCCACTTCCTGCGCCACGTCGGAGCCATAGCCGGCGCGTGCCAATGCTTCCTGCAGTTTTTGTAGATTGACCTGACCTTCGTCGAAGCGCACATCGGCCTTGGTGCGTAGTAGCGATACTTGAACGTCGGTGACGCCTTGAATCGACTTGAGCGCGGTAGCCACGGTTTCGGCGCATTGCTCGGAATTCATGCCAATAATCTTGAGGGTCTGGATTTGCATGGTGATCCTTTGATTCTTTCTTCGGTTGAGGTAAGTGCATCTTAGTCGTGCCTGCCAGCGTAAAAAATGATCGAAATTAAGTTTTCCCCGAGTATTGCCATCGTGGCTTTGAGTAAGTCTGGCTGACTGTTTTTTGAAAATTTGATCCACATCATGTGCAATCGACGGGCGTTTTCATACTATGCAGATACTGGGCTGCAAGCAGCCAGCCGATCTGCGAGAATGATATGACCCTGTTGACCATCGACGAGCCGCATCCTAGCGCTCCCACCAAAATGACTTTGGATAAGCATCCTTTATTTCGCCTCGGTTTTCGCCCCTTTTATCTACTGGCGGCAGCTTTTGCGGCTATCGCTGTGCCGCTGTGGCTGGCGCGCTATTTCGGCTTGCTTCCGGCCTTGAGTCATATTGATCTCAACTGGCATGTGCATGAGATGGTGTTCGGTTTCGCCATTGCCGTCATTGTCGGTTTTCTTTTCACCGCTGGCCGTAACTGGAGTGGTTTGTGGACGCCGCGCGGTCGTTATTTGGCCGCGCTGGCGGCGTTGTGGTTGGCTGGGCGCTTGGCGATGTTGTTGTTACCGCCGGCGATAGCAGCGGTGATCGACGCTGCTTTCCTGCCGCTGGCAGCTTGGCCGTTGTATGTCGTGCTGAAAAAATCGGGCAATCGACGTAACTTGTTTTTAGTCGGTTTGCTCGGTCTGCTGACCTTGCTGAATTTGAGTTACCACGCTGCCGCCAATGGCTGGGCTACTTGGTCGGCGTTGACGCCGTTGCATGGCGCGATTTTGGTGATCGTGCTGATCGAATCGCTGATCGCCGGACGTGTGGTGCCGGGCTTTACCGCCAATGCCGTGCCTGGCGTCAAACCACTGACCGATGATCGTCGCGACAAACTCATGCTCGGTTTGACTGGGTTGACCTGCCTCGCTTGGATCGTTGGCTTTCCGCCGGCGCTGTTGGCTGCGCTGGCGCTGGCGACCGCAGCGGCGCAATTGTTGCGCTTGGCCGGTTGGAAAACGTATCGCACCTTGGCGAATCCGCTGCTGTGGATTTTGCATGTCTCGTACGCGTGGATTCCCGTCGGTTTTGTGTTGCTAGGTTTGGCTGCGCTTGGCAAAACGAGCGCCAGCGCTGCTTTCCACGTGCTGACGGTCGGATCGATGGCGGGTTTGATTATCGGCATGATGACGCGCACTGCGCTTGGCCACACCGGTCGGCCGCTGAAAGCGGGCAGAGCGGAAACGCTGATGTATCTGCTGGTGCAGGTGGGGGTGGTCGCGCGTTTGTGGGCGGCAATCGGTCCGCTTGATGGGCGCAACATTGCATTGACGCTGGCGGCTAGCGTGTGGTCGGCTGCTTTCCTGCTTTATCTGCTGGTGTATGCGCCGTATCTGTGGAGGGCGCGCGTGGATGGCCGCGAAGGTTAGAGCAGCGCTAACAGGACTTACGCAAAAAACGAATAACCATGTTGAACCACGGCGAACACGGCGGCCACGGCGAAAAATCATACGGTTTTTGACTTCGCAGTGCTCGCCTTACCATGCGTGCGGCGGCGCTCCTCGAACACAACGTGCCCCGCTCGCTACACGTATTCAGCATTGCCTTGGAGATTGCGCGCGCTTACGCAGCAGTCAGATGCGCCATGAATTCCGTGATCGCCGCGCGCAATAACGCCGGTTTGATGTCCGGTTCGCGCAAGGCGCGGGCTGTCAATCCTTCCATGAAGCATTTCAAAGAGATTGCCCGAATGGCGGCCAGTTGCGCGGGTAAGCCTTTGCCGCCCGCCGATACGGGAGCGGTGAGCCAGTTGGTGAGTTCTTTCTGAATTTCCGCATCGAACGACGATAGCGCCGCCGCCAGTTCCGGGTTGCGGCTGGCTTCGGCGTTCATTTCCATGAACAGCGCGGCGTTCATCAGGCGCGGGTCGGCGCGCCGCCAGCAGTCGAAGGCGTTGAGAGCGGCTGCGGCGAGATCGGGCGCATGGTGCAGCGCGCGGATGTCGGTACGGGCATTCTCCAATTGCCGATCGACGATCGCTAGGATGATGGCGTTCTTGTTGTCGAAATAGCGGTAGATCAAACCGGGACTCATCTCCGCCGTTTCTGCGATCAACGCCATGCCGGCGGCGTGGAAGCCGTGCTCGATGAAGCACGTCTGCGCCGCGCTCAGGATGCGTTCTTTCTGCGCTTGCGCGCGTTCGCTGAGCCGCGAAATGTTGTGTGGTCGGGCGTTCATTTGCTCTTTTCTTCCCAGCCGCCGCCCAACACCTTGTAGAGCGCGACGCGGTTGTTTTGCTCGGCCAGTTGCGCTGCGACCAAGCCTTGTTGCGCAGCATACAGACTACGTTGCGCATCGAGCAGGCTGAGGAAGCTGTCGCGACCTTGATCGTAACGCGCCTTGGATAAGGTATAGGCGCGCTCTGCCGCTTGCGTCAGCGACTGCTGTGCGGCGCGGCGCTCGGCCAGTGTGCCGGTCAGCGCCAGCGCATCGGCTACTTCGCGGAATCCGGCTTGGATGGATTTTTCATAGCGCGCCAAGGCGATGTCGCGATCGGCGGTGGCGGCATCGAGATTCGCCGTCAAGCGTCCACCTTGAAAAATCGGCAGCGTGATTTGCGGCACGAAATTCCAAAATTGGGTGCCGGTCTTGAATAAACCAGACAGTTCGGTGCTGGCCGAGCCGATGCCACCGGTTAAGGTGATCGATGGGAAGAAAGCCGCGCGGGCTGCACCGATGTTGGCATTGGCCGAGCGCAGCAGGTGTTCGGCTTGCAGCACGTCGGGGCGACGGAGTAGCACTTCCGACGGCAGTTGCGCCGGCAGCGGGGCAATGCCAGACACCGCCAAATCGAAGGAGGTCGGCAGCAGCTTGTCTTCCAGCGGCGCACCGAGCAGCAAACGCAGGGCGTTGGTGTCGGTGGCGACCAAGCCAGTGTAGCGAGCGAGGTCGGCACGTGCGCTTTCCACCGTGGTTTGCGCCTGCATGAGATCGAGCGCCGACACCGCGCCAGCGTTGTGACGTTTGACGATCAGATCGTACGCCTTACGCTGGCTGTCCAATGTGGCTTGCGCCACCTTTTGCGATTCCATGTCGGCGGCCAAGCTCAAATACGCGCCGGCGATTTCGCCGATCAAAGCAAGTTGCGCACTGCGGCGCGCTTCTTCTTGCGCAAAGAATTGCTGCAGGGCGGCGTTGTTCAAATTGTGTACACGGCCGAACAGATCCAGCTCGAAAGATGCGCCGACCGACGCGGTATAGACACTGCCGGGCGTGGCGACGTTGCCGCCGGTGCGGGTTTCATTGATGGTGGCGTTGAGCGCAGGGAACTGGCTGGCGCGCTGCACGCGGTACAACGCGCGCGCACGTTCCACGTTCAGCACTGCCACGCGCAGATCACGGTTGTTGTCGAGCGCGCGCGCGATCAATTCCTTCAACTTGGGATCAGTGAAGAAATCACGCCAGCCGATGTCGGCAGCGGCGGGCGTTGCTTGTGATGTCGCTGACTGAGCGGTCGTCGGCGGCAACGGCCAGTTGGCCGGGACAGCCGGTTTCGCTTCCGGCAGCGTCGGTTCCAGCATGGCGCAGCCGCTGACCAACAGCGTGGCCGCGAGCGTCAGAGGGATGAACAGAGGCTTATTCATGTGAGGTCACTCCTTCTGCCGCCGAAGCAGCCGATGATGCGGGCGATTGCTTGGAGCCGAACAGCCGCTGAATCGCCACGAAGAACAGCGGAACGAAGAACAAACCAAGCACGGTGCCGGCCAGCATGCCGCCGATCACGCCGGTGCCGATTGCGCGCTGCGCGCCGGAACCCGCGCCGGAGGCGATTGCCAACGGCAACACGCCGAGGCCGAAAGCCAGCGAGGTCATGATGATTGGCCGCAATCGGTCGCGCACAGCATGCATGGTGGCGTCGATCAGCCCCAAACCGTGCTCCAGATTGGCCTTGGCGAATTCGACGATCAGAATCGCATTTTTACTGGAGAGGCCGACCGTGGTCAGCATCGCCACCTGGAAGTACACGTCGCGCGGCATGCCGTGCAGCGTGTTGGCCAGCACTGCGCCGAGCACGCCTAGCGGCGCTACCAACAGCACGGCGGTCGGCACGGTCCAGCTTTCATACAGCGCCGCCAGACAGAGGAACACCACCATCAGCGACAGCGTATACAGCACGGTGGTTTGCGAGCCGGCTTGGCGTTCCTGATAAGACAATCCAGTCCATTCGATACCGAAGCCGGGCGGCAGTTTCGCTACCAGATTTTCGATTTCGCTCATGGCGACGCCCGAGCTCACGCCCGGTGCAGCCTCGCCTTGAATTTCCATCGCCGGTACGCCGTTGTAGCGTTCCAAGCGTGGCGAGCCGTATTCCCACTTGGACGTGGCGAAGGCGGAGAAGGGCACCATCTTGCCATCGTTGCTGCGTACCGACCACAGCCGGAAATCTTCCGGCGTCATACGGAATTGCGGTTCGGATTGCATGTACACGCGCTTGACGCGGCCGCGATCGACGAAGTCATCGATGTAGCGGCCACCCCAAGCGGTGCCGAGGGTGCTGTTGATGTTGGCCAGCGACAAACCGAGCGCCGACGCTTTTTCGGTATCGACTTCGATACGGAATTGCGGCGTGTCTTCCTGGCCGTTCGGGCGTACCTTGGTCAGCAGCTTGTCTTGCGCCGCGCCGCCGAGCAATTGGTTGCGCGCCGCCAGCAGCGCGTCATGCCCTTGGTTGGCGTTGTCTTTCAAGAAGAAAGTGAAGCCAGCCGCCGTGCCCAGTTCCGGCATAGCCGGTGGCGCGAAAGCGAAGGCGAAGGCATCCTTGATCTGGCTGAACGCACCCATGGCGCGGCCGGCAACGGCATCTACGCTTTGGCTGGGCGAAGGGCGTTCGCTCCAGTCCTTCAGTTTGACGAAAGCGAGGCCGGTGTTTTGACCCGCACCGGCAAAGCTGAAGCCCTGCACGGAGAACACCGAATCCACTACGCCTTTTTCGTTTTCCATGAAGTGTTTTTCGATCTTGCGGATCGATTCCATGGTGCGCTCTTGGGTGGAGCCGACCGGCGCTTGCACCATCGCGAACAGGATGCCCTGATCTTCCGGTGGCAGGAAAGAACTGGGCAGCCGCATGAACAAGAAGATCATCACCGCCAGCAGCGCGACGAAGATCGCCAGAAAGCGTTTGCCGCGATGCAGGATGCCATGCACGCCGCGTTGATAGCTTGCGCTGGTGCGCTCGAATTTGCGATTGAACCAGCCGAAGAAACCTTTTTCGCCGTGGTGTTCGCCCTTGTGCAAGGGTTTCAGCATGGTGGCGCACAG
>JAFECY010000110.1 GCA_018241865.1 Pseudomonadota bacterium
ATGTCGGCTTCCTCCATGCAAGCACTTTTTCTCACGTGCTGTCATACGTGTAATCGCGCGTGTTATCACGCATGTTATCAATATCGCGCTAGCGGCACATCAAGTCAATACTTCCGCCTCGCCGGCGTCATGTGCTGCTGGCGATGACAAGCCTTCATCATTTCTCACTTGCTGGCGCGCCCACATTTGCGCGTACAAACCGTCTGCCGCCAGCAATTGCGGATGCGTACCGCGCTCGACAATTTTCCCATGATCGAGCACCAGAATCTGCGCAGCATCGGCTATGGTCGAAAGGCGATGCGCGATCACCAGCGTGGTGCGGTTGCGGGCGATGTCTTGCAATTGCGCTTGAATCGCTTGCTCGGCTTTGGAATCGAGCGCGGAGGTGGCTTCGTCGAAGATCAGCAGTGCCGGATTTTTCAGCAGCGTGCGGGCAATCGCCACGCGCTGCTTTTCGCCACCAGAAAGTTTCAGGCCGCGTTCGCCGACTGCGGTTTGATACGCATCGGGCAGCGAGATGATGAAATCGTGAATCGAGGCAGCCTTGGCGGCGGCGATGATTTCTTCGTGCGTCGCACCCGGTTTGCCGTAGGCGATGTTGTATTCGATGCTGTCGTTGAATAGCACGGTATCCTGCGGCACGATGCCGATGGCTTGCCGCAAAGATGCCTGCGTCACCTTGCGGATGTCTTGCCCGTCGATGCTGATGCTGCCGCTGTCGATATCGTAAAAGCGGAACAGCAGGCGCGACAGGGTGGACTTGCCGGAGCCGCTGTGGCCGACCACGGCAGTGGTGGTGCCGGCGGCGATGGTGAAATCGACGTCGAACAGAATTTTTCGCTTGCTTTCGTAATGGAAATCGACATGCGAGAAGCGCACTTGCGCGCCGTCGATTAGCAGCGTCCGCGCATCCGGCGCATCGGCAATTTCACGATGCTGATCGAGCAGGCCGAACAGCCGTTCCATGTCGGCCAAACTTTGCTTGATTTCGCGGTAGATCACGCCGAGGAAATTCAGCGGCACGTACAACTGGATCATGAAAGCATTCACCAGCACCAAGTCGCCCAGCGTCATGCTGCCGTCCATCACGCCATTGGTGGCACGCCACAGCATCAGCGTGACGGCGACGGCAATGATGAGCGACTGACCGGTATTCAGCAGCGATAACGAGGTTTGCGATTTGACAGCGGCGGTTTCGTAATGCTTCAGCCCTTCGTCGTAGCGGCGCGCTTCGTAATCTTCGTTACCGAAATATTTGACCGTTTCGTAATTGAGTAGCGAGTCGATGGCCTTGGTATTGGCCTTCGAGTCCAGTTCGTTCATGGTGCGACGAAAGTGCGTGCGCCATTCAGTGACGAACACGGTGAAGCTGATGTAGATCACCAGCGCGCTCAAGGTAATCACCGCGAACCAGATGTCGTAGTGCAGCACCAAATAAGCGATCACCAACGTGATTTCAACCAGCGTCGGCAAAATGGAAAATAAAGAAAACTGCACCAGCGAACCGATGCCGCGCGTGCCGCGCTCGATGTCGCGCGTCATGCCGCCAGTCTGGCGATTCAAATGAAAGCGCAGCGACAGCGCATGCAGATGACGAAACACTTTCAATGCGATGGTGCGCACCGCGCGCTGGGTCACTTTGGCGAACACGAATTCGCGCAATTCGGTGAACAAGGTGGTGCACACGCGCAGCGCGCCGTAAGCCAGCAACAGGCCGAGCGGCAACACCAGCAGCGCACGTGGATTGCCGGGGCTGATGGTCATGTGATCGACCAGTTCTTTCAAGATCAGCGGCACGCCGACTTGGGCTAACTTGGCGCCGACCAGAAACAACAAGGCCAGCAAAACCCGCCATTTGTACGCCCACAAATAGGGCAACAAGGTCTTGATCGTCGCCCAGTCGTTACGTGGGCCGGTGGCGAGCGGGGCGGGTTCGGAAGAGGCGGTGTGGCGGCGCATGTCTTGCGGTCATGTCGTGGGGATAGGTGTTAGGATTGTAGCTGTTCAGCGCCCATTCCCGCAGAGAGTTCACGATGACCGATCCCCACACCACGCTACCAGCCGGAAAAATGCCGGTGCTGCGCGTCATGCCGATGCCGGCCGACGCCAATATCCACGGCGATGTGTTCGGCGGTTGGATCATGGCGCAGGTCGATATCGCCGGTTCGCTGCCGGCAGTGCGCCGCGCCAACGGCCGGGTGGCGACCATCGCGGTCAATTCTTTCCTGTTCAAACATCCGGTATTCGTCGGCGACCTGCTGTCTTTCTATGCCGACATCGTCCAAACCGGCACGACCTCGGTCACGGTGTATGTCGAGGTGTATGCCGAACGCAGCCGTTTGCAATCGGAAACGGTGAAGGTGACGGAAGCGACCTTGACCTATGTCGCCACGGATGATGCGCGCAAGCCGCGACCGTTGCCGCCGCTGTGATGCGAGCGGACGTCGGCGCGGTCAATCTCTAGGCAGCCGGCTTGGCATCGCGCAACTCGCGCCGCAAAATCTTGCCGACATTACTCTTCGGAAGCGCATCGCGGAATTCGATGTATTTCGGACGCTTGTAGCCGGTGAATCGTTCCTTGCAAAATGCGGTCAACTCTTCCACGGTCAGATTCGGATCCTTGCGCACCACGAACACTTTCACCGCCTCGCCAGAGTTGGCATCCGGCACGCCGACGCAAGCGCATTCCATCACGCCGGGATGTTCGGCCAGCACGTCTTCCACTTCGTTCGGATACACATTGAAACCGGATACGAGGATCATGTCTTTTTTGCGATCGACGATGCGGGTATAGCCGCGCTCGTCCATGATGCCGATGTCGCCGGTCTTGAAAAAGCCGTCGGCGGTCATGACCTTGGCGGTTTCATCCGGGCGCTGCCAATAACCGGCCATCACTTGCGGGCCGCGGATGGCAATTTCACCGCGTTCGCCGAGCGGCACCGGCTTGCCGTCGTCATCGAGCATCACGACTTCGGTCGAGGAGAAAGGCAGGCCGATGGTGTGCGAAAACTCGGTGGCATCGGCCGGGTTGCAGGTGGCAGCCGGTGAAGTTTCGGACAAGCCATAGGCTTCGATAATCGGCGTGCCGGTGACTTTTGCCCAGCGTTCCGCCACCGATTGCTGTACCGCCGCACCGCCACCTAGGCTGATCTTGAGTGAAGAAAAATCGAGCTTGGCAAATTCGGCATTGTTGAGCAAACCGTTGAACAAGGTATTCACCGACGGGAAAAAATGGATGCGGTATTTGTCCATGGTCTTGACTAGCCCGGGGATATCGCGCGGATTCGGAATCAGCACATTCGTCGCGCCGGCGCGCACGCCCAGCAGACAGCAGGCGGTCAGGGCAAAGATGTGATACAGCGGCAAAGCGCACAGGAAGCGCAATTGATCGACGTGGGGCGGCTTGTTCAATGCCGGCTGCAGCCAAGCATCGGCCTGCAGGACATTGGCAATCACGTTGCGATGGAGAAGCGTCGCGCCCTTCGCCACGCCGGTAGTGCCGCCGGTGTATTGCAAGAAAGCGACGTCGTCGTGATTGAGTTCGACCGGCTTCAATGTCATGCCCTTGGCTTCCGCCAGCATCTGCTTGAACGGCACCGCGCCAGGCAGATGGTAGGCAGGCACCATCTTCTTGACATTACGCACCACGAAGTTGACCAACATGCCCTTGAACCCGCCGAGCAGATCACCCATGCTGGCGACGATGACATGCTTGACGTGGGATTTGGCCAGCACTTGCTGCAAGGTGGTGGCGAAATTTTCTAGGATGACGATGGCTTCCGTGCCGGAGTCTTCCAGTTGATGTTCCAGTTCGCGCGGCGTGTAGAGTGGGTTGACATTGACCACCACATAGCCGGCGCGCAGAACAGCAGCGACTGTCACAGGATATTGCAAGACATTGGGCATCATCACCGCCACCCGCGCGCCCTTTTGCAAGCCCTTGCTTTGCAGCCAAGCGCCAAAGCGCGCCGACAGTGCGTCGATTTCCGCGAAGCGCAAGGCCTTGTCCATGCAAACGAATGCCGTGCGTTGCGCGTGTTTGCGGAAGGACTCTTCCATCAACTGCGCCAGCGAACGGTACTGGGTGTAATCGATTTCCGCCGGCACGTTGGCCGGATAGGATTTCAACCAGAATTTGTCCATGCTTTTCTCCTCCTGTCTCTTGGTATCTCGTATTGTTCCTCGCGCATTGCGCTGTCGTTCAAGGCGAGGATATCGGCTGCTGTGTCACGTGGATGCTATCGGGCAGCGCACTTGGGCGCAAGCGTTTTGCACAATACTGCCGCAGTTCTTCCTGGTCGATTCGCATATTGCGATGCAATATCACCTCGGCCTGCAATTGCGTTTGCCCGTTTTCATCGCGCTGCCGTTTGACTTCAGCCAACGCCACCGCCGGATGCTCGAATAGGATTTCCTCGATCTGACGCGGGAAGATGCGTTGACCGTCGCGCAGCAGCATATTGTCCTTGCGATCAATCAGCGTAAAGAAACCATCTTCGTCGGCACTGGCGATATCGCCGGTCGCCAACCAGCCGTCGCGCAAGCGTTCCGCCGTCATCGCATGCGCGCCTGCGTAACCGGCAAACACTTGCGGTCCGCGCACCCACAATTCGCCCGGCATGTCGGGCGCGCACACTTGGCCGCTGTCGAGATCGATAATTTTTGCTTCAGTATCCGGCAAGGGCAAGCCGAGCGCGCCGGCGCGTCGCCGCGTCGCTACCGGCATCGCCAATACCGCCGGCGCTGCTTCGGTCAAACCGTAGGCTTCGATCAAGCGGCCGCGGGTGATTTTCTCGAACTCTTCCCGCACTTCCTGCGGCAGCGAAGAGCCGCTGACGGCACACACGCGGATCGATGCCAAACCGAAGCGACGCACGCCCGGCGTGTGCATCAGTTGCCGCACCATGCGCGGCGTGGTCGGGAAATAGGTCGGCCGCATTTTTTTGACGGTCTTCAGCAATTGCGGAATGTCGTTGTCCGCCAACAAAATCAAGCTCGCGCCCAGATAGACGCCCAGATGCAGCAAGCCGCCCAAACCGTAAGGCGATGACAGGGGTTGATGCGCCAAGAAACGCTCGTCCCCCGGCCGCGACTCCGGCAGCCAGTGGCGCAATTGCAAGGCATTGGCGGCCAGATTGCGGTGCGACAGCGGCACCGGCAAGGCCGTCCCACCGGTGCCGAAGGTATAGGCGATGATGGCGGTGTCGTCCACCGATTGCGTCGCGTCCGGCGGCAGGCGGCGGCCGCGCAACACCATGTGACGAAAACGCAGGAAAGCGATGTTGCCCAATTTTTCAGCAGTCGCTTCCGCCGCCAGATGGTGGCCTTCCTGCACGTGATGCAGCAGCGCGAATTGCAGCTTTTCGCGCCAGCCCATGTATTCGCTCGGCGTCGTCAAGATCACTTGGCGCACATCGCCCGGATGATCGCGCAAGGCGGCACACCAGTCGGCATGGCGTTTGCTCATGCCGATCAGCATCACGCTGCGGGTTTCGACTAAGCGCGCGCACAGGGTCGCGGCCTCGATGTCGACATCGGCCAGCACCACCACACCGCTCGCCTTCAGCACACCGAAATAAGCAATCGGCCATTGCGGAATATTGGGCAAGGCCAGCATGACGCGCTCGCCCGCTCGCAAGCCGGCGGCTTGCAGACTGCCGGCGAATTTGCCGGCGAGCCGATCGAGTTCGCGCCAACTGATTGCGCGGCCGCAGAAATGCAGCGCAGTTGTTTTGCCGAAGCGACGCGCGGTCGCTTCCAACAGACGCGGTAGCGGCGTCGAGGGCGGGCGAATGCGATACGGCGTGCGGGCATCGTAGAACTTCAGCCAAGGCCGCTCGGCTTCCAGTGCTTTGCGCGCCGTACGCCGCTGCGTTCTTTGTGCCGCCTTCTGTTCGGCCAGTACCAAGGGATCGACTTGCGCTTGCAGAAAACGTTCGATGGCACGATTGACCGCATCCGGCCGCTCGACCATCACTTGGTGCGCCGATACCGGGATCACCACTTCTTCGGCACCGGGCACCAGTTGCGCCACCTGCCGATACGAAACGTCGGAAAACAGGGTGTCGCGCTGACCGAGTATCACTTGCGTAGGCACGGCGATCCGACGCAGATATTCTGTGCCATCCCACTGGGTCAGGGCATAACGATTTTGCAGATAAACCACGTGCGTCGGCGGATACAAGTGCGCGGCGTTGAAGCCGACCACTGGCAAGGCCTTGCGCAACCAATCCAACATCACCGGCGGCACCCGCAGCAGCAAGCGGCCAGCAGCGCGCAAGCGGAATTGCACGGCCGAGGCGATGATGACCAGCGCGGTCACCCGCTGTGGATGTTGGCTCAGAAAATACGCGGAAAGCGCGCCGCCGAATGAGTGACACACCAAGATGAAACGCGGCGGTGCCTGCAGAACATCCAGCGCCGCTTCGATGTCGGCCACCAATTCCGGCACGTCGTAATGTGCGCCATCGACTTCTGTCGGGGCATCGGTGTAGCCGTGACCGCGTAGATCGAGCGCAATGACACGATAGTCGGATTGAAAATGTTCGAGCTGGTATTCCCAGTAGGCAGCGCGGCCGCCGAAACCGTGCAGGAAGACGATGGTTTGCGCCGCGTCGCGCGGGCCGGCATCGACCACACTCATCTCGAATGGCTTGCCATTGGCCAAGCGGCCGGGCAGGCTGATGGTGATGCGGTGCAAATCGACGTCGAAGCTCATGCCGGCATTGTAGCGAAACTACCGCCAGCTTTCGGTAAAACGTTGCGCGCACGCGGTCAGCGCGACCAGCGGTATTGCGACGGCTTACTTCGATATTGTCGCGACCGCCGCTGATGCGGGATGCGCGAGCGCGGCCAAGCGTTGTTGCCGCAAGGTCGGCTCGAGTGCCGCCAGCATTCTGACCGCTGCATAAAATTTCACGTCACTGCCCTCCTGCGCCAACAGTGCGCGGAAGGCAGGCACGTAATCATGGTAAGTCGCCACCGAGACCAGATGCGCGTTCGACAACGGCTCGGCAAACCAACGGTCGTAGCCGGCATAGCCGCCCCATTGCTGCTTGAGCGTCTGGTATTCGTCCTGCAGCGATTGGAAGATTGCCGCCTTGCGTTGCAGCTTGTCGGCGTCGCTGGCGCTGCTGGCATAATTTTCTGCCAGCAGTTGGCGATGCTTGCGCAAGAGCGCGAGGAAATCCTGCTTGCGACGCTGCTGCGCGACATAGGCTGCGCGCATCTTATCGTCGCCATGCGCCTGCAGCCAGCGTTCGACGCCTGCTTCCTCGACCGTCACCGCGAACGATTCGTTGAATGCCGAATCACCCTGCACATACACCACCTGATGCGCCAACTCGTGAAAAATCAAGCGCGCCAGCTCGGTTTCGGGATAGTGTACGAAGGTCGAGAGCACCGGATCGCTGAACCAACCCAGTGTGGAATAAGCTGGTACGCCGCCGACTTGCACATCGTAATGCTCGCCGCGCAATTCGGCGGCATAGTCCTGTGCCGCTTCCTTGCTGTAATAGCCGCGATAGCTGACGCAACCGGCAACCGGGAAGCACCATTGCTTCGGCTTGAGCGACAAGGCTGGCGCAGCGACTACGTTCCACATCACGTAGGGACGTTGGATGTCGGCATAACTGGTGAAGCTGGCATTGTCGGGCAAGCCCAATTCGGTGGCGGCGAAGCGGCGGATTGCCTTGATCGTGCCGAGGCGGGTTTTCAGTTTGTCGGCCACGCTAGGATCGGCCAGCCAATCATCGATCGGTCGTGCCGCCGACATCACCGACAACTGCCCCTGCGCCGCCTGCACGTAATAGCCCAATTGCGAACATCCCGCCGCCGCCACAACCAAACCGCTCAATAATACGCCACGCCATTTCATCGCTATACCCATCCGAAAAATCCTCACACTATTTTCTCAATATGCGCCATTTGTGCGCCATACGCCAGCGCAACGTGCCTCCCGATGTACACGATGTACTATATGGGAACATACATATGGTGAAGCCCATGAAATTGATCGATCCCATTCTCCAATTCCACAACGAATTGCAAACTATCCGGCGCGATTTGCATGCGCATCCCGAATTGAGTTTCGAGGAACAGCGTACTGCCGATGTGGTGGCGCAAAAGCTGACCGAATGGAACATTCCTATCGTGCGCGGCATGGGCGGCACCGGCGTGGTCGGCATCATTCAAAACGGCAGCAGCCCGCGTACCATCGGCCTGCGCGCCGACATGGATGCCTTGCCGGTGCAAGAAATCAATACCTTCCCGCATGTCTCCCGTCATCCCGGCAAAATGCACGCCTGCGGCCACGATGGCCACGTCGCGATGTTGCTGGGCGCGGCACGCCATCTGTCGCAACAGCGCCATTTCGACGGCACGGTATATTTAATTTTTCAGCCGGCGGAAGAAGGCGGCGGCGGCGCACGCAAGATGATGGACGATGGTTTGTTTACGCAATACCCGATGGATGCGGTGTTCGGCATGCACAATTGGCCGGGCATGCCGGTCGGCAGCTTCGGCGTCACAGCCGGGCCGATGATGGCGTCATCGAATGAATTTGATCTCATCATCAAAGGCAAGGGTTCGCATGCCGCTCAACCGCACATGGGCATCGATCCGATTATGGTCGCCATGCAAATCGCGCAAGCTTGGCAAACCATCGTTTCGCGCAATTGCAATCCACTCGACGCTGCGGTGCTGAGCATCACCCAGATTCACGCCGGTAGTGCGACCAACGTGCTTCCAGACGAAGCAAAAATGATCGGCACGGTGCGTACCTTCAAGCGCGAGCCGCTGGACTTGATCGAGCGCCGCATGCAGGAAGTCGCCCGCCACACCGCCGCCGCTTACGGCGCAGAAATCGCATTCCGCTTCCAGCGCAATTACCCGCCGCTCATCAACCACGCGCAAGAAACGCAGTTCGCTATCGATGTCATGCAAGGCTTAGTCGGCACCGATCAGGTTGCGACACAAATCGAACCGACCATGGGCGCGGAAGATTTTGCTTTTATGCTGCAAGAAAAACCGGGCTGTTACGTCTTCATCGGCAACGGTGAAGGCGAACATCGCGCCGCTGGCCACGGCATGGGGCCGTGCAATCTGCACAACCCCAGTTACGATTTCAACGATGCGTTGCTGCCAATCGGCGCGACTTACTGGGTGCGATTAGTGGAAGCTTGGCTGCGCTGAGATTTGCCGCCAACAATCGCTTCGACCTGAATGACATAAGCCGCTTCCGCCGCCACGAATTGCCAGCGACTATCGTGGAATGCCGCCACCGACTCGCGATGGGCAATACTGACGATGCCGGTCTGCGGCAACTCTTGCGCCAGCAGCGCATACATCGCTTCCTCGTTGATCGCGTCGAGCGCGCTGGTTGCCTCATCCAGAAATACCATGTCGGGCCGCGCCAACAAAGCACGCACAAACGCGAGCCGCTGCTGCTCACCCGGCGACAGGCGCTGACTCCAGTTATCTTCCTCATCCAAACGTTCGCACAAATGCGGCAACTGGCAGAGCGTCAGATAATGCACGATCGCCAAATCGCGATACGCATCGGCCGCTGCCGGATACGCCACGGCAGCACGTAAGCTACCGATCGGCAGATACGTTCTTTGCGGCAGAAACATTCTATGCAGATTTTTCGGCACCTCGATACTGCCCGATCCGTAGGGCCAAATGCCGGCCAGCGCCCGGAACAGCGTTGATTTGCCGCAACCGGACGGCCCACTCACTAATATTTTTTGATCCGTCCGCAAGCGCATAGTGAATGGCTGGGTCTGCTCTGCGCCGTTCGGCAAACGCAATACCAGTGCCTCGATCAGCGTTGCACCGACATTGTTATGCGCAATCGCGATGCCCGATTCCCGCGACCGTGCTGCTTCGATCGCGGCATGAAATCCCGTGAGGCGATTGACGCTGGCCTTCCATTCCGCCATCGAACCAAACGCATTGATGAACCACGATAGCGACCCTTGCACTTGTCCGAACGCCGAACTGATCTGCATCAGTCCACCCAGTTGCAGCGCCCCGGCGAAATAGCGCGGCGATGCCACTAGGATGGGAAAAATATTGGCGAATTGCGCGTAAAAATTCGAGGCAACGTTCAGGCGTTTGGTGGTGCGCATGATGGTCCACCAATTCGCACGAATGCGCTCGAAGCGCTGGCCAAGTTGATCGCGTTCTCGTTCTTCGCCGCGATACAGCGCCACCGCTTCCGCATATTCCCGTATTCGCACGAGCCCGAAGCGGAAGTCGGCTTCAAATTGCTGCTGTCGAAAATTTTGCCCGACCAGCGGCTTGCCTATCCACCACACCAGCAAGGAGCCGAGCAAGGCGTATCCCAATGCAAACCACACCATATACCCCTGAACCGTCCACGCCTGTCCGGCAAAGACGAACGCCAGCGGGCCACTAACGCTCCACAGGATGCCGACAAACGATACCAGCGTCACCACACTCGACAACAAGCCTAGCGTCAGCGACAAGGTGCCGGCCGTCAACGCCTTCAAATCTTCCGCAATACGCTGATCCGGGTTGTCGGCGGTGCGCGTCTGGTCGATCCGGTAATACGCTTGATTAGCCAGCCAATCATGCAGGTAATTTTTCGTCATCCACGTACGCCAACGCATCCCCAAGCCCTGCTCCAGATAGATGCGATAAATCGCCACCACGATATAGATGAAGGCAAGCCATGTGAATCGCCACAATTGCGATTTGAACTCTGCGAGATTTTTGTCCTGCAACGCGTTGTAAAACGCTAGGTTCCAGTTAGTGAACTGAACATTCAAATACACCATGCCTAGCGCCAGCGCGATGATC
>JAFECY010000111.1 GCA_018241865.1 Pseudomonadota bacterium
GCGGTCATTTCGCGCTTGAGCTGCGATTTGGAGGGGCGGTCGTATTCCTGCTCGAATTCGTTCGATTTGAAGCCGCAGGAGCCGCGATTGGGATTAGGCATGGTCGTAAAACAAAGGCATGGGCAATGGCTGCTATCATAACTGCTTTCGACAGCGCCTTCACCCCTCATTCACCCATAGCCGATCCCATGAGCGATTCCGTTTTCATCCATACCCAAGACCAGTTGCGCCAGATTGCGCAAGACGTGCTGCGTTACGCCAAAGAAAAAGGCGCATCCGACGCCGCCGTCGAGATCAGCGAAGGCAGCGGCCTGTCGGTGACGGTGCGCAAGGGCAATGTCGAAACCATCGAGCAAAACAAGGACAAGGGCATCGGCGTCAGCATCCATCTCGGCAAAGAAAAACATATTCGGCGCGGCAATGCCAGCACTTCGGATTTTTCGCAAAAGGCCTTGCGTGACACGGTCGATGCCGCCTACAACATCGCCCGCTTCACGGCGGAAGACGATTGCGCCGGCTTGCCGGATGCCGATACGATCGAGATGCATCCGCGCGACTTGAAGTTGTGCTACCCGTGGCTGATTTCAGCAGCGGAAGCGGTCGAGTTGGCCAGACGCGCCGAGGCGGCCGCCTTTGCGGTGGACAAGCGCATCAGCAATAGCGAAGGCGCGAGCGTGTATGCGCAGCAATCGCATTTCGTTTCCGCCAATACGCGTGGTTTCATTGGCGGCTATCCTTTTTCGCGCCACACGCTGTCGGTCGCGCCGATCGCCGGCAAGGGCGCGAACATGCAGCGCGACGACTGGTATTCCTCGATGCGCGACCCCGCCAAGCTGGCCAAGCCGGAAGCAGTCGGTCGCTACGCCGCCGAACGCGCGCTGGCCCGCCTGCATGCGCGCAAGCTCGACACCCGCAAGTGCCCGGTGCTGTTTGAAGCGCCGCTGGCGGCCGGACTGCTCGGCGCATTCGTGCAAGCGGTGTCCGGCGGCGCGCTGTACCGCAAATCGACTTTCCTGCTCGACTCGCTGGGCAAGCCGGCATTTCCTTCGCACATCCAAGTGCTGGAAGATCCGCACGTGGTCGGCGCGGTCGGCTCCGCGCCATTCGACGAAGAAGGCGTCAAGACACAGCGCCGTGATGTGGTCAAGGACGGCATCGTGCAAGGTTATTTCCTCTCGACCTATTCGGCGCGCAAGCTGGGCATGAAAACTACCGGCAACGCCGGCGGTTCGCACAACCTCAAGTTGCTGTCCTCGCTGACCAAACCGGCTGACGATTTCAAGACCATGTTGAAAAAACTCGGCACCGGCTTGCTGGTGACCGAGTTGATGGGGCAGGGCGTCAATTACGTCACCGGCGATTATTCGCGCGGCGCGTCGGGTTACTGGGTCGAGAATGGCGTGATCCAGTATCCGGTGGAAGAGATCACGATTGCCGGCAATATGAAGGACATGTTGATGCAGATTGTGGCGGTGGGTGCCGATACGCTGGTGCGCGGAACCAAGGAAACGGGTTCCATTCTGATCGAGAGCATGACGGTGGCGGGGGGCTGACGAAAGACGATGGCCGCACGCTGCTATGCCCCCTCCCCTTGAAGGGGAGGGGGCGCGGAGTATCCTCCTCGCCCCTGAAAGCCCGCCTCACCCTCCCAAATAAGCCTCAATCACCTTCGGATCATGTAGCAAGGCTGCGCCGCTGTCGGTCAGCACGATCTTGCCAGTCTCGATCACGTAGCCGCGCTGGGCGATGCGCAGCGCCTGGCGCACATTCTGTTCCACCAGCAGGATGCTTAGGCCGGTGCGGTTGATTTCCTTGAGGATGCGGAAGATATCCTGCACGATCAGCGGCGCCAGCCCCATCGACGGTTCATCCAGCAACAGGATGCGCGGCTTGGCCATCAGTGCGCGGCCGATCGCCAGCATCTGCTGTTCGCCGCCCGACAGGTTGCCGGCCAATCCGTTTGCTCGTTGCTTGAGTACCGGGAATAGCGAATACACCCATTCGAGATCGTGCGCCACGCCGCTCTTGTCGCGGCGCGCATAGCTGCCGAGGTCGAGGTTTTCGGCGACGGTGAGGGTGGTGAGGATGGCGCGTCCTTCGGCCACTTGCACCACGCCGCTGCGCACGATGTCATGCGGCGATAGCTTGGTTAACTCGTTGCCGTCGAATTGAATGCTGCCACGAGTCGGTTTGAGCAGGCCGGATATGGTCAAGAGCGCGGTGCTCTTGCCTGCGCCGTTCGCGCCGACCAGCGCGGTGATTTCCCCTTCGTTGAGCGTCAGGTTGATACCCTTGACGGCTTCGATATGGCCGTAGGAAACCGCGAGATCCGAAATGGCGAGAATCTGTTTTGTGCTCACGCTCGTGCTCATGCCGCTTCTTCCTGTCCGAGATAGGCTTCGATCACTTCCGGGTTGTTCTTGATCTGCTCCGGCGTGCCTTCGGCGATGATCTTGCCGAAGTTGAGCACCGCGACCCGTTCGCACAAGCCCATCACGAAGCGCATGTCGTGCTCGATCATCAGCACGCTGTAGCCGCGTTTCTGGATGTTGATGATCTCGGCCATCAGTTCGGTTTTTTCGGAAGAATTCATGCCGGCCACCGGTTCGTCCAGCAGCAGCAGCTTCGGTTCGGTTGCCAGCGCGCGCGCCAGTTCCAGCTTGCGCTGCTCGCCGTAGGACAGGCTGTCGGCTTCCATGTGCGCCTTGTGGTCGAGCTTGACCCAGGACAGCAGTTCCAGTGCACGGGCGCGGGCCTTGGCTTCGCTGGCGCGGAAGCC
>JAFECY010000112.1 GCA_018241865.1 Pseudomonadota bacterium
ACTCCTGGAGAGAATGAATTCATTGATTAAAAAAATGTCAGGGGGTGTCAAACAATATAACGATTACCTGATGCTTCCTCAACTACATTTATTGCGTATGTAAATTACACGCAGTTATATCTTCACCGTTTTGCCCGCTCCAGCGATGCGGCAAAACGGTCGGCGTTCTGGTAACCAATCACGCGCGCGCTAGGCATTTCTCGGCCATCTTTATCGAAAAAAATGATGCCCGGCGGACCGAATAAATTGAAGCGCTTAAGCAAAGCCTTGTCATCGGCGCGGTTGGCGGTGACATCGGCCTGCAACAAGACCATGTCGGCAAACTGCGCCTGAATATGGGCATCGGCGAACGTCAAATTCTCCATTTCCTTGCACGAGATACACCAGTCAGCATAAAAATCGAGCATGACTGTCTTGCCCTTCGCCTGCGCCACTGCCGCGTCGAGTTCACTCAAAGATTTGATCCGTTTGAATTCGCTGTGCTTGATTGCCCCACCCCTGATTTTTGCCAGCGGTGCCCAAGGGTCCTGCGCGCCGGTCACCACTCCAGTCAACTGCAGCAACGCAAACACGATGAATATTCCTCCCGCCCCCTTCGCCATCCAGCCAGTACGCGGCAAACGCAACAAATAAAAACCATACCCTGCTGCCAGCACCGCCCAACCCGTCATCTGCAACCAAGCCGGCAGCAAAGGAGAAACGATCCACCACGCCATCGCCAGCATCAACACGCCAAAGAAGCGCTTGACCTGCTCCATCCACGCACCAGCGCGCGGCAGCAAACTGCCCGCCGACAAACCCAGCAGTAGCAAAGGAATACTCATACCTACTGCCATCGCAAACAAAGCACTGCCACCGATAACGACATCGCGCGTTTGACTGATATACACCAATACGCCCGCCAACGGCGCAGCCACACAAGGGCCGACGATCAAAGCCGACAACGCGCCCATGATGAACACGCCCAGCAATTCACCGGCGCTTTGCTTGTGCGACAAATTCATCAACTTGTGCTGGATCGCCGCCGGCATCTGCAAGTGATACACGCCGAACATGGCCAGCGATAAACCCACCATCAACACGGCGAAGACACTCAACACCAGCGGATGCTGCAAGTCGGCGGAGAGTCCTCGCCCGATCAATCCGGCGGCAATGCCAAGCGCCGTGTACACCAGCGCCATGCCCAACGAATACACCACCGACAGCAGGAAGCTGTGACGACGACTGACATCCCTACCCTCACCGACGATCAACGCCGACAAGATGGGCAACATCGGCAAAACACACGGCGTGAAAGCCAAGCCCAAACCCAACAGCAAGAACCATGGCAGGATGCGCAACAATTTGCCGCTCTTCAGTACAGATTCGATCCGGCCCATTTCTGAATCAGCATCAACCGGATCACCTACCGCAGGCGCGACATTCGCCGCGAGCTGGCCGGATGACCGCATGTTGTTGCCATCACCAGTCTGTAAATCATTGCGCGCATCCTCAATCGCACCCAACAAACCGCCCTTGCTCTTGCCGCTCAACGTGATGACCGATTCCATCGGCGCGTAACACAGCCCACGATCGGCACAACCTTGACTACTGACGCTCAGACTAAAGTTACCGACTGCATCCACCGGCAGTCGGATGTCGAGATCATGCCGATAGGTCTCCACATTTTTCTTGAATGTCTCGTCGTACTTGATCTTGCCATCCGGCAGCAAGGGTTCGCCCAACGTCGCGCCTTCCAGCTTGAAAGCAAAACGTTCGCGGTACATGTAATACCCATCGGCGATCTTGAAATGCACCACGATGGTCTTGGCATCAACCATGCGCGCCGAAAACTGAAAAGCCTCGTCAGGTGGCAAATATTCTTCTTCGGCCAAGGCGCTGCCCGTCATTGCCAACAAAATCAGTGCCAGCAAAATTCGGCGCAGCACGCCCTGCGCCGTTTTGAATCGTTCAAGCATGTCCATACTGTCCTGTTTCATCGATGACCCACTGCAGGTAGGCCGGCAAGCCTGCCGCAATCGGAATCGCCACTATCTCCGGCAACTGGTAAGGATGCGCTGCGCGAATTGTCTGCTCCACTTCAGCATAACGCGCCTGCGTCGTCTTCATCAGCACGGTCACTTCATCGGCTTCTTCCAGCGCGCCCTGCCAGCGATATACCGAATGCACATAGGGCAAGCAATTGACACAGGCGACTAGCTTTTGTTCCACTAGGCGGCGTGCCAGCATATGTGCGCTGGCCACATCCGGCAGATTGCTCATCACCAGCAGCACTTGCTCCATAGTCAGCTCCCCAAAATTTTTCTGCCAGCTATTTCAGCAAGCGTCGCCGCGTCAGCACAGTCGCCAGATAGAATCCACCGGCACAATAGGCCAGCAAGATGCCCATATCGGCTGCCGCCGTCAGCGGCCACTCGCCTAGGACTAGCGGCCGCACCAGCCGCACCGCCGCACTCAGCGGCAGGAAATAAGAGACTGTTTGCAACCAGTGCGGCAATTGCGCTACTGGATAGTACACGCCCGACAAAAAGATCGTTGGCGTCAGCAGCAAGGTGAAATAGTAGGTGAAAAAATCGTAGCCACGCGCTACTGCATTAGCGACGAGGCCAAGCGAGGCGAAACTCATACCCACCAAGAACAACAGCGGCAATACCAACACGGTTTGCAGATGCAGGCCGATCCCGAGTACGAACATCACGCCGAGAATCGCAATCCCGGAAAACATCGATTTGGTCGCTGCCCACAACATTTCGGCCAGCACGATATCGTCCAGTGCCAACGGTGCATTGAGCAAGGCATCCCAAGTTTTTTGCACATGCATGCGCGAAAACGCCGAGTACAGCGCCTCGAACGAGGCCGCCATCATGATCGACATGCAAATCGAACCGGATGCCAGATAATGGATGTAAGGAATGCCATCGACATTTTTCAGCAGACTACCCAAGCCATAACCGAAAGCAATCAAGGTAATGAGCGGATCGGCGATATTGCCGAGCACGCTGGCCACCGCCAGTTTCTTCCACACCAAAAAATTACGCCGCCAGATCGGCGCGAAACGTAACGAAAATTGCGGCAAACGATAAAGCGTATTGGCCATATCAGTCGCGCATTTCCCGGCCGGTCAGTTTCAGAAACAAATCTTCCAAATTGGCCGGTCGATGAAGATAGCGTACGCCTTGCGTCGCCTGCAGCCCATCGAGTAAAGGCTGGGCATCATTGGTATAGCAGAAGACGGTTTCGCCGCTGGTTTCTAGCCGTGCCGATTTGTTCCGCCCTTCCTGCTCTCCCCAGGCTCGCGCATTCTCGCCATACACTTCCACTACCTGCGCTTCGATATGACGAGCGATCAATTCGTGCGGCGCGCCTTCAGCAATCATCTGGCCGTGATCGATCACCGCCAACCGATTACAGAGTCGCTCGGCTTCATCCATAAAATGTGTGGTCAACAAGATCGTCTTGCCTTCAGCCAGCAGCGCTTTCAAGCGATCCCAGATCATGTGGCGCGCCTGCGGATCCAGCCCGGTGGTCGGCTCATCCATAAAAATCAAATCAGGATCGTTGACCAACGCGCGCGCCAGCGTCAGGCGGCGTTTCATCCCACCAGACAGTTCGCCGATACGCGCATCTTTTTTCGCTGCGAGATTGGCGAAAGCCAGCAGCTTGGGAATGCGTTCCGCAATCTCTGCATCGCGCATGCCGAAGTAGCGGCCAAACACCAACAGGTTTTCAGCAACGCTAAAATCCGGGTCGAGATTATCGCCTTGCGGTACCACGCCGACCTTTACGCGCGCCGGTCGTGCATCATGCGGTACCGCTCTGCCCACCAACGTGATTTGCCCTTGATCCGGCGCAGTCAAACCAAGACACAGACGCAACGTCGTGGTCTTACCAGCGCCATTCGGACCGAGCAGTCCATAGCATTCTCCACGACGCAAAGCGAACGACAAGCCATTGATAACCCGGCTTTTGTTCGCACCCACACCGTAGGATTTGTAGAGATTCTCGACTGAGAGAATGGCTGTTTCCAACATGTTGCAGCAGTATTCAGCGACAAGACTTGTATCTTGCCACAATCCCTGTCTTCATGATGCTGACCAAAATCAAAAGCCAGGCTATGCCTGGCTTTTGATGAGGTGCGACTGGAGCTTATTCGCCGGACGTATCTTCAACCGCTTCGGTATTTTCCGGGCGATCGAGCAGTTCGATGAAAGCCATCGGCGCATTGTCGCCTTGGCGGAAACCCATCTTCAAAATACGCAGATAGCCGCCGTTACGATTGGCGTAACGCGGGCCAAGTTCGGCGAACAGTTTGACGACAATTTCGCGGTCGCGCAGACGATTGAAGGCCAAGCGCTTGTTCGATAAATTATCGGTCTTGCCGAGTGTCAGAATCGGCTCGACGACACGGCGCAATTCCTTTGCTTTCGGCAGGGTGGTTTTAATCGCTTCGTGACGCAGCAGCGAAACAGTCATGTTGCGCAGCATAGCAAGACGGTGCGATGAAGTGCGATTCAGTTTACGGAGGCCGTGACGATGACGCATGATATTTACCTTTCAGGTTTCAGTTTTAATCCAGCTCTTCGATCGCCATTGGCGCGGGCCGGTAAGTTGCTAATAGTGTTCATTCACTTCTTCTTCGCCTTCCCTTTCAAGGGGAAGGTCGGGATGGGGATGGGTCCAATCACTTCCAGTAAAACCCATCCCCACCCTAGCTCCTCCCCTTGAAGGGGAGGTAAACTACAATTACTTCTCCAGACCGGCCGGCGGCCAGTTCTCGAGCTTCATGCCTAGAGTCAAACCGCGCGAAGCCAGCACTTCCTTAATTTCGTTCAGGGACTTGCGGCCCAGGTTCGGGGTCTTGAGCAATTCGTTTTCGCTACGCTGGATCAAATCGCCAATGTAGTAAATGTTTTCGGCCTTGAGGCAGTTAGCCGAACGCACGGTGAGTTCCAGATCATCAACAGGACGCAGCAGAGTCGGATCGACAGCCGGCGCACGCGACGGCGCTTCGGACGCTGCTTCGGTGCCTTCCAACGCGGCGAAGACATTCAACTGATCGACTAACACGCGAGCCGATTGGCGAATCGCCTCTTCCGGCGAAATGACGCCATTCGTTTCAATGTTGATGACGAGCTTGTCGAGGTCGGTACGCTGCTCGACGCGCGCCGATTCCACCGCATAGGATACGCGGCGCACTGGCGAGAATGATGCATCGAGAATGATACGGCCGATCGTTTTATTGGCGTCTTCAGCCAAACGACGCACATTGCCCGGCACATAGCCACGGCCTTTTTCAACCTTGATCTGCATGTCGAGCTTGCCGCCGGCAGTCAGATTCGCGATCACGTGATCTGGATTGACCAATTCGACATCATGCGGCAGTTCGATATCCGCAGCAGTCACAATACCTTCGCCTTCTTTTTTCAGGGTCAGGGTGACTTCATCACGGTTATGTAATTTGAACACCACGCCCTTCAGGTTCAACAACATATCCACGACGTCTTCTTGTACGCCATCGAGCGATGAATATTCGTGC
>JAFECY010000113.1 GCA_018241865.1 Pseudomonadota bacterium
GAATTTCAAAGGTTTTTCGCCGTGCTCGCCGCGCTTAATTTTTCCAAATTTGTACGTATGCCCCATTTTAAAACGTATCTGCACGAAGAAGCTGGCACCGTCGCACTGGGCGCTGCTTTGGCGCGTGTGCTGATACCGGGGTTGGTGATAACGCTGCACGGCGACCTCGGTGCCGGCAAGACCACGCTGACGCGCGCGCTGCTGCACGCTGCCGGCTACAGCGGCCATGTCAAAAGCCCAACCTATACGCTGGCCGAACCTTACCGCATCACGCTAGCCGGTAATCCGGTCGAGCTGATCCACTTCGATCTGTACCGCATGGGTAGTCCAGAAGAATTTCTCGATGCCGGTTTTCGCGAGCATTTCAATGCACGCAGCATCTGCATCGTCGAATGGCCGGAGAAGGGCGAACCGGTGTTGCCGTCGCCCGACATCGCCGTGTTCCTCAGCGTCGCCGATGCGGGACGTGAGGTAGAATTGCAGGCATTGTCCGACAAGGGTGAAGCATGCCTGACCCAACTGACATTCGCTCCCAATCTGTGATGCCCACTCAACCGACATCACGCTCCCGCCGCACGGTGTTGAAAGCCGGCGCGACTCTGCTGCTTTCCGTACTCGCGCCCTTGCCGGCGCAAGCCGCGCGCATCTTGGCGGTGCGGGTGTGGCCGGCCGAGGACTACACCCGCGTCACGCTGGAAAACGATACCGAACTCAAGGTCAGCCATTTTCTCGTCAAAGACCCGGAACGCATGGTGGTCGATATCGACGGGCTCGAACTGAACCCGACGCTGAAGGAATTGGTCGCCAAAATTCAACCGAACGATCCTTACATCAAGCAAGTGCGCGTCGGCCAGAACCGACCGAACGTGGTGCGATTGGTGTTCGATCTGAAGGAAGCGATCAACCCGCAAGTCTTTACCTTGAAACCGGTTGGCAATTACCAACATCGTTTGGTGTTCGATCTCTACCCAGTCAATCCGCCCGACCCGATTGCCGAACTGATCGCCAAGAGCAATGCGAGAGAAACACCGCCGCCGGTTGAAACACGCGCTGAAAACAAACCGACCAAACCGACCGATACGGCCATCGCCAAAGCCGAAGAGAAGCCGCTGCAGTTGACGCGCATGATTACCATCGCGCTCGACCCCGGCCACGGCGGCGAAGACCCCGGCGCCATCGGCAGCAGAGGCAGTCGCGAAAAAGACGTGGTGCTGGCCATCGCCAAGCGCTTGAAGGGCAAACTGGAAGACCAGCCCAACATGCGCGTGATGATGACGCGCGATGCCGATTTTTTTGTGCCGCTGCACGTGCGCGTGCAAAAGGCGCGCAAGGTGCAGGCCGACCTGTTCGTCTCGATCCACGCCGACGCCTTCGTCGAGCCGACTGCGCGCGGCGCCTCGGTCTTCACCCTGTCGGAAAAAGGTGCGACCTCGACCGCGGCGCGCTGGCTGGCCAACAAGGAAAATGCCGCAGACCTGATCGGCGGCATCAACATCAAGACCCACGACCGGCAACTGGCCAGTGTCTTGCTCGACTTGTCGACCACGGCGCAGATCAATGACAGTCAGAAGCTGGGCAAGGCGGTGCTGAACGAGATCGGCAGCATCAATCGCCTGCACAAGGGTTCGGTGGAACAGGCCGGCTTCGCCGTGCTGAAAGCGCCCGACATCCCCAGCATCCTGATCGAAACCGCCTTCATCTCCAACCCGGAAGAAGAAGCCAAGCTGACCGACGAAAGCTACCAGGAACAACTGGCCGACGCGGTCTTGAAAGGCATCCGCAAATACTTCGCCAAGAATCCGCCGCTGGCCAAGAACAAGCTTACCTGACAGCTTGCTGAAAACCGTAGCGGGCGGATCGCTTTTCGGCATGGGCATCAGTTTTTCGACAGCCCGCCATCAATCCCCTGCATGGCGCCGTGCATCTCATGGCACCCTCCCCGCTTGGCGCTTCTCCTAGCCTGTAGTAGGGATGCAACTATGCAAAGCAGTTTTAACAATTGTTATTAACGGATTTTCTATTTTATAACTACACTGGAAATCCCGTTTCAATAATCCTTTCAAAAAAACCAATGGGCAAACTGTTTACTCTCTCCATCAGGAAAAAATTGTGGCTGCTGGCCATTTGCGCCGCGCTCGGCATGGGCATACTGACTGCGACATTGATGTGGTCGGAGAAATCCCTGATCCTGGAAGAGCGGCAAGCGAGTCTGCGCCAGTCGGTGGAAACGGCGCATGGCATTCTGGCGTATTACCAGGGTCTGGCCGCCAAGGGGACCATGCCGGAAGAAGACGCCAAGCGCGCCGCCATCGCCGCCATCAAGACGCTGCGCTACAACGGCAATGAATATTTCTGGATCAACGACATGCGCCCGCGCATGGTCATGCATCCGATCAAGCCGGAACTGGATGGCGTCGACCTTTCGGAAAACAAGGATCCGACCGGGAAAAGACTGTTCGTCGAATTCGTCGATACCGTCAAGGCCAATGGCGCCGGCTTCGTCAGTTACATGTGGCCCAAGCCCGGCAGCGACAATCCCGTGCCCAAGCTTTCCTATGTCAAGGGCTTTGCTCCCTGGGGCTGGCTGATCGGATCGGGCATTTATGTCGACACCATCGATAATGCCCTCTGGTCCCGCCTGGGCAGAATGACGATCGAAGCATTGCTGCTCTCGGCCCTCATTTTCGGCATCTGCATCGCCATTGCGCGCAGCATCGTGCGGCCGCTGCAGGAGGCGGTGGCCGTGGCCGACCGCGTCGCCCACGGCGACCTGACCAGCGACATCAATGTCGAGCGCGACGACGAAACCGGCCAGTTGCTGGCGTCGCTGAAGCACATGAACGCCAGTCTGGCGAAGATTGTGGGAGAGGTACGCAGCGGCACCGAGTCGATCGGTTCGGCCTCGGCCCAGATCGCTTCGGGCAACATGGACCTGTCTTCGCGTACCGAGCAGCAGGCCAGCTCGCTGGAAGAAACCGCTTCCTCGATGGAAGAGCTGACCTCGACCGTCAAGCAGAATGCCGACAATGCCCGGCAAGCCAACAGCCTGGCGATGTCGGCTTCGGAAGTGGCGATGCAGGGCGGCCAGGTGGTGGGACAAGTGGTGCAGACGATGGGCGCGATCAACGATTCATCCAAGAAGATCGTCGATATCATCGGCGTGATCGACGGCATCGCGTTCCAGACCAATATCTTGGCCTTGAACGCAGCAGTGGAAGCCGCTCGTGCCGGTGAACAAGGCCGCGGCTTCGCGGTGGTGGCGGCGGAAGTGCGATCGCTGGCGCAACGCTCGGCCGGTGCGGCCAAGGAAATCAAAGCGCTGATCGGCGATTCGGTGGAGAAGGTGGATGCCGGCTCGAAGCTGGTCGATCAAGCCGGCGCGACCATGCAAGAAGTCGTGGATAGCATCCGCCGCGTGACCGACATCATGGGCGAGATCACCGCCGCCAGCCAAGAGCAGACTTCCGGCATCGAGCAGATCA
>JAFECY010000114.1 GCA_018241865.1 Pseudomonadota bacterium
CAGCATGTCGTCCAGGTCTTCTTTTTTCCAGCCATCGGCGGCGATGTGTGGTTGGCGGATGCGCAGGCGGCCGAGCGCGATGAATTGGGCAAAGGCCAGCAGATACATCAGGCCGTACCAGCGCACCGACAAGGGACCGAGCGAAAACGCCACCGGGTTGGGCATCGGATGGATCAGCATTATTTTTTCTTTCGCAAGGTGTTCAGGAAGGCATGCAGTGCCGGGGCGTCGTTGTCGCGCCGCCACGCCAGCCCGGTTTCGACCGGCGGCGTCTTGCCGGCGATGGCGCGGTATTCGACGCCGGGGCGTTTTAAGTTCGACACCGATTGTGGCACAAGCGCGATGCCCATGCCAGCCGATACCAAGCCGACGATGGTTTGCATTTGGATCGCTTCCTGTCCCGTGCGCGGCGTCATGCCGGCAGCGCGAAAGCAACCGAGGATGGCGTCGTGGAAAGCCGGCGCGATGCGGCGCGGGAAGATGATGAGCGGGATGTCTTCCAGCATTTTGAGCGGTACGGCATGCTTGCCGCGCAGTGTCTTCATACCGGTCGGCGCGGCCAGCACCAGCGGTTCCGACAGCAGCGGCAGATAATCGAGTTGCACCTTGGCCTTGTCGGGCAGCGGCGGGATCAGCATGCCGGCGTCGATCCGGCCTTGCAGCAAATCTTCCAGTTGCACATCGCTGGTCGCTTCGCGCAAGTCGATGTGAACGTGCGGGTAGCGTTCGCGGAAATCGCGCAGCGCCGGCGGCAGCACGCTGTAGTCGGCAATCGAAACGAAGGCCAGCGACAGCGTGCCGGTCTCACCGGCGGCGGCGCGTTGCGCCAGCGCGGGCAGGGCGGCGGCCTGCTGCAGGATGCGGCGCGCTTCCGGCAGCAAGGCTGCGCCGGCCGGAGTCAGCGCCACGCTGCGCTGGGTGCGGGAAAACAGCGGTGTGCCGAGCAGCGCCTCCAACGCCTGAATGCTTTGCGACAGCGGCGGCTGCGTCATGTGCAAACGCGCGGCGGCGCGGCCGAAGTGCATTTCTTCGGCCACCGCGATGAACTGACGGAGTTGACGCAGGTCGATGTTGTTCATATGAAATTCATATCAATGATGATGAAATCATATATTTGACAGGGGTATGAAGGCAAGGCAATCTGGCAGTTTCGCGCGTATCCCTTGGAGATCACCATGCCGCAATACCGTTCCCGCACCACCACCCACGGCCGCAACATGGCCGGTGCTCGCGCCCTGTGGCGCGCCACCGGCATGAAGGACGGCGACTTCGACAAGCCGATCATCGCCGTCGTCAATTCCTTCACCCAGTTCGTGCCGGGTCACGTCCATTTGAAAGACCTCGGCCAATTGGTGGCGCGCGAGATCGAGGCCGCCGGCGGCGTCGCCAAGGAATTCAACACTATCGCCGTCGATGACGGCATCGCGATGGGGCATGGCGGCATGCTGTATTCGCTGCCTTCGCGCGAGTTGATCGCCGATTCGGTCGAGTACATGGTCAACGCCCACTGCGCTGACGCGATGGTGTGCATCTCCAACTGCGACAAGATCACACCCGGCATGCTGATGGCGGCGATGCGCTTGAACATTCCGGTCGTCTTCGTTTCCGGCGGCCCGATGGAAGCTGGCAAAGTGGTGAAGGTCGTCAACGGCGGCCAGCAGATCATCAAGCTCGATCTGGTGGATGCCATGATTAAGGCCGGCGACGACACCGTCAGCGATGCCGACGTGGCCGAGATCGAGCGCTCCGCCTGCCCGACTTGCGGCTCTTGCTCCGGCATGTTTACCGCCAATTCCATGAACTGCCTAACCGAGGCGCTCGGTTTATCTTTGCCGGGCAACGGCACCATCGTCGCCACCCACGCCGACCGCAAGGAATTGTTCTTGCGCGCCGGTCGCTTGATCGTCGATCTCGCCAAGCGCTACTACGAACAGGACGATGCCTCCGTGCTGCCGCGCTCGATTGCGACCAAAGCCGCGTTCGAGAATGCGATGGCGCTCGACGTTTCGATGGGCGGCTCGACCAATACCGTGCTGCACCTGCTGGCCGCCGCGCATGAAGCGGAAGTGGCGTTCGACATGTCCGACATCGACCGCATCTCGCGCAAGGTGCCCTGCCTGTGCAAGGTCGCGCCGATGACCGACAAGTTCCACATCGAAGACGTGCATCGCGCCGGCGGCATCGTCGCCATTCTGGGCGAGCTGGCGCGCGCCGGCTTGCTGGATACTTCGGTGCACAGCGTCCATGCGAAAACGCTGGGTCATGCGATTGAAGAAAACGACGTCAAACGCAGCGACAACCAGGCCGTGCAACAGTTGTTCCGCGCCGCGCCGGGCGGGGTGCCGACGCAGGTGGCATTCTCGCAATCGGAACGCTACGACGCGCTTGATCTCGACCGCAGCACTGGTTGCATCCGCGACAAGGCGCACGCTTACTCGCAGGACGGCGGACTGGCTGTGTTGTACGGCAATCTGGCCGAGAAGGGCTGCATCGTGAAGACTGCCGGCGTCGATGAAAGCATCTTGAAATTCACCGGCAAGGCACGCGTGTTTGAAAGCCAAGACGCGGCGGTGGAAGGCATTCTGGGCGACACCGTGCACGCAGGCGACGTCGTCATCATCCGCTACGAAGGCCCGAAAGGCGGCCCCGGTATGCAAGAGATGCTGTATCCGACTTCCTACATCAAGTCCAAGGGCCTGGGCAAAGCTTGTGCCTTGTTTACCGACGGACGGTTCTCTGGCGGTTCGTCCGGCTTGGTGATTGGCCATGCTTCGCCGGAAGCGGCGGAAGGCGGCGCCATCGGCTTAGTGGAAGAAGGCGATCAAATCGAAATCGACATTCCGGCGCGGCGCATCCATCTGGCAATCGATGCCGACACTTTGCAAAAGCGCCGTGCAGCGATGGATGCCAAGGGCGCGGCAGCGTGGAAACCGGCCAACCGCCAACGCATCGTGTCGCAAGCCCTGCAAGCCTACGCGGCGCTGGCTACTTCGGCTGATCGGGGCGCAGTGCGCGATATTTCGCAGTTGAAGCGGTGATTGTCTGCAGTCTGCAACGTGGACGCGCAATAAAAAACCGGGAGGAAGTCCCGGTTTTTTTGTGTTTCTGTAACGCAAAGAACGCGTTCAGCGTTTTTTCTCGAATTGCTTCTTGACTCGTTCTTCACGTGCTTTTTCCAGTTTGTCATGTGCTTGGCGTTTGTCCAGACCCAGCATGCGCTCGATGAATTCAAACCAGATGAAAGCGACCCCGAACAGGCCGACGATCCACCACCAAGAAATGTTGTCCATGAAACTGACTTCCATGAATTTCAATGCTGACAATACAACGATGAGAATGATGATGGGCATGACGGGCTCCTTGTTTCCCGAGAGCATAGGGCGAGAGGCTGGCGCGGTCAACCATCGTTGTGTCGTTTGCGTTTTGTAACAAGATTATCTGCAACAGCGTGGCGCTGCGGGTAAAATAGCCGGGTGTCAATTTCTTCACTCATGGAGTCATCGATGAAAACTTTCTTTTCCGTAGTCTTTGCAATGAGCGCGCTGGTGTCCGGCGCGGCCTTCGCCAATGCCGATCTGGCCAAGGCCAAGAACTGCATGGCGTGCCATGCCGTCGCTAACAAGGTGCTCGGCCCCGCTTATAAGGATGTGGCCGCCAAGTATGCCGGCCAAAAAGATGCCGAAGCGAAGCTGGTGCAAAAAGTGATGAAGGGCAGCAGCGGTGTTTGGGGTTCGACGCCGATGCCGGCGAATACCCAAGTCAGCGAAGCCGAAGCGCATACCCTAGTGAAATGGATTTTGACGCTGAAATAAACAGCGGGTTGTGCATAAAAAAGCGCTCTGCATGAGCGCTTTTTTTACGCCTATCGTCGGGTATGAACAATATCGCCGGAAAAAAATGCGCCCGACATGCGGGCGCATAGACAGGTGGCGGCTGCCCACTTTGTGTTAGCTTTATTTGACCACGGCGATCTTGTCCTTCTTGCCGTCCTTGTAGGTGTACAGGGTCAGCGCGCCATTCTTGATGTCGCCTTTGTCGTCGAATTCGATCTTGCCGGTCACGCCTTGGTAACTCAACTTGGCCAGCACCGGCAGGTACTTGGCCGGTTCGGCTGAATTCGCTTTTTGCATGGCGGTTGCCATCACCATGGTGGCGTCGTACACGTAGGGCGCGTACAACTGCACATCCTGGTTGAATTTTTTCTTGTAACGCGCGACGAAATCGTCCATCGTCTTCTGCTCATCGCCGCTGACGCCACCCGCTTCGGCGCAGACGACTTGGCCATCCTTCATGCCGCCGGCTGCTAGCTTCGGCAATTCGGAGGTGCAGATGCCGTCGCCGCCCATCATTTTGGCGCCGATGCCGAGCTGCTTCATCTGCAGCAACATCGGGCCGGCGACGTTATCCATGCCGCCGAAGAAAATGATGTCCGGCTTCTTGCCCTTGATTGCGGTCAGGATGGCGCTGAAATCGGTGGCTTTGTCGGTGGTGTATTGCTGCGAGACGATGTGCGCGCCGGCAGCCTTGGCGGCCTTGGTGAATTGCTCGGCTACGCCCTTGCCGTAGGCGCTACGGTCGTCGATCACGGCGATCTGTTTGCCTTTCAGGGTTTGCACCGCATACTTGCCCAGCGCGCCGCCCAACTGGCTGTCATTGGCGACCACGCGGAAAGCCGTTTTGTAACCCTGTTTGGTGTAATCCGGGTTGGTGGCAGAGGGGGAGATTTGCGGAATGCCCGCTTCATAGTAGATGCGCGAAGCAGGAATAGTGGTGCCGGAGTTGAGGTGGCCGATCACGCCGTTGACCTTGGCATCGACCAGCTTTTGCGCGACCGCCGTGCCTTGTTTCGGATCGGCAGCATCGTCCTCGGCCAGCAACTGGAACTTAACCTTCTTGCCGCCGATGGTGATGCCTTTGGCGTTTAGATCGTCGATCGCCATGATCGCGCCGTTGGTATTGTCGCGGCCGAAGTGCGCTTGGCCGCCGGACATCGGCGAAACGTGGCCGATTTTCACGATCATTTCCTGCGCAGCCGCAGAACCGGCAAAAGCGAATACAATCGCGCCAATCAGCGGCAACAATTTTTTCTTGCACTGCATGAGTCTCTCCTCGGGTATCGGTGAAGGGGATATTCAATGTTTTTGAACATGCAGACGGTACATGATTCTGCGCCGTTCGCAAAGATTTTTATGGTCTTTTTTGCCATTTTTCGCCATGCCAAAATCGCATACTCTCGACAAGGTCGATCGCAAACTGCTCAACCTGCTGCAAAAGGATAACCAGACCCCGACCCGGGTGCTGGCCGAAAAAGTGCATATCTCGCAGCCGACCTGTTTGCGCCGCATCCGCGATTTGCGCGAAGCCGGCGTGATCGGCGCCGACGTGGCGCTGGTCGATCCCTTCGCGCTCGGCTACGGCATGCTGGCCTTCCTCGAAGTCTCGCTGGCCAACCAGTCCGACGAGCACATGCAGGAATTCGAGGCGCGCATGAACAAGGAAGCCGAGGTGATGCAATGCTATTTCGTCTCGGGCGACTACGATTATTTCCTGGCGGTGCACGTGGTCGATATGGAAGCCTATTACCAGTTCGTGCGACGGGCGATTTCAGGCTCGGGCAATGTGCGCCACTTCCAGTCGCGTTTTCCGATGAAGCGGGCGAAGTTCGTTACGCGGATCGCGTTTGACGAGAAGGCGGCGGAAGTGCAGGTGAGGGTGGGGAAGTGAGTTTTGGAAGGCGGGGAACCACGGCGATCACGGCGGAACATCTTGAATACTCCTTCCCCTTCAAGGGGAAGGGCGGGATGGGGATGGGTTTCATGCTGCTGAATACCCCATCTCCTCCCTATCCCTCCCCTTGAAAGGGAGGGAATTTCAGGGTTTTTCGCCGTGCCCGCCGTGGTTAAGAAGGGGGAGCTTTTAAACCTGCACCGCCTGCGCCTTGACCAGTTGCGCCGCTTTTTGCCGCTGCATGCCGGTAAACGCGAAATCCAGTTCCGGCGTTTTTCCCGATACGATTTCCGCAATTGCCCGGCCCGAGCCGCAGCCCATGGTCCAGCCCAGCGTGCCGTGACCGGTGTTGAGGAACAGGTTGCTGTATTTGGTTTTGCCGATATACGGGATGTTCGACGGCGTCAGCGGCCGCAGGCCAGCCCAGTAGACCGGGTTGTCGTAGTCGCAGGCATCGGGGAACAGTTCGCGTGTACGGCGGGTAATGGCGTCGCAGCGGGTAGTGTTCAGTTCGCGGGTATAGCCATTCAGCTCGCAAGTGCCGGCCACGCGCAGGCGGTCGCCCAGACGCGAGATCACCAGCTTGTAGCCGTCGTCGGTCAGCGACACGGTCGGTGCGGCATCCGGGTTGGTGATCTGGTAAGTGGCGGAATAGCCCTTGCCCGGATAGATCATCAGGTCGATGCCGAGCGGTTTCAGCAGTGGCACCGAGAAGCTGCCCATGGCCATGACGAAAGCATCGGCACGCAGCACTTTGTGTTTGCCTTGCGCATCGATGACTTCGACGCCGGTGACCTTGGCGGCGCTGCCGGCGCCTTCGGTCAACAGGCGGGTGACGGTGGTGCTGTACTGGAAATCGACGCCGGCTTCGGCGGCTTTCTGCGCTAGGCCGCTGGTGAACTTGTACACGTCGCCCGATTCATCGGTGGCGGTGAAGTCGCCGCCGACGATCTTGTCGCGGATGGAAGCCAGCGATGGTTCGATTTTGACGACGGCATCGGCGTCGATCGAGTCGCGCGGGCAACCGAGGTCACGCATGAGTTTCGCGGCCGGCAGCGAATCCTCGAATTCCTTCTTGTCGGTATAAAAGTGCAGGATGCCCTTGGTCAGGCAATCGTAATCGACGCCGGTTTCAGCGCGCACTGCTTGCAGGGTCTGGCGGCTGTATTCGGCGATCGCCACGATCTGGCGGATATTGGCATTGGTGCGGGCGGTGGTGCATTCGCGCAAGAAGTGCAGACCCCAGCGCCATTGCAGCCATTCGGGACGGAAGCGGTACAAGAGCGGCGCATCTTCCTGACCGAGCCACTTCAGAATTTTGAACGGTGCGGAAGGATTGGCCCAAGGTTCGGCGTGCGATACCGAAATCTGGCAGCCGTTGGCAAAACTGGTTTCCTGCGCTGCGCCCGGCTGGCGCTCGATGACGGTGACGTCGTGGCCTTCTTTACGCAAAAACCAAGCTGAAGCCGTGCCGATAATGCCTGAACCCAAAACGATGACTTTCATGACAATCTCCTGTTTCCGATAACGAGATTGTAGGAAAGTCTGGCTTTTTCAGGTATTCAAACCAGCGCTAAAAATATCTAAAAATAAATACGGATCATATTTCTTTATTTAAAAAAACAAAGAAATTCCGTAGATTTTTATTTTTTCA
>JAFECY010000115.1 GCA_018241865.1 Pseudomonadota bacterium
AAGCGAGCAGCTGCATCCCGCTTGGCCGCAAAACACCCTCCCCCCACCTACTCTGCCGACTCGGTATCAAGCAGCAGCGTCGCCTCGGTCGCTCAGCTCAACGCCACGCTGGCGGAATATCTGCCGCCTTCCGAATTAAAAAAAGTCCGCGAAGCCTATCGCTTTTCGGACGAAATGCATCTTGGGCAAATTCGTAAGTCGGGTGAGCCGTATATTTCGCACCCCATTGCCGTAGCTGAAATTTGCGCCGAATGGAAACTCGACGCGCAAGCCATCATGGCCGCCCTGCTACACGACGTCATGGAAGACCAAGACGTCAAGAAAGAAGAGCTGATCGAACGCTTCGGTGCGCAAGTCGCTTCGCTAGTGGATGGCCTCTCCAAGCTCGATAAGCTGGAATTTCAAAGCCAGGTCGAAATTCAAGCTGAAAATTTCCGCAAGATGCTGTTGGCGATGGCGCGCGACGTGCGCGTGATTCTCATCAAACTAGCTGACCGCCTGCACAACATGCGCACGCTGGATTTCATGCCGTCGGACAAGAAGCGCCGCATCGCCCGCGAAACCATGGAAGTGTATGTGCCAATTGCGCACCGGCTCGGCCTGAACAACATCTACCGCGAGTTGCAGGATCTATCTTTCTCACACCTGCACCCGCTGCGTTACCGGACGCTGAACAAAGCGGTAAAAGGCGCGCGCGGCAACCGGCGCGAAGTGGTCGGCAAGATTCTGGATGCCGTGAATGCCACACTGGCCGCCGCCGGTTTACAGGTGCAAGTTTATGGCCGCGAAAAAACCTTGTACGGCATCTACAAAAAGATGCGCAACAAGCATCTGACCTTCTCACAAGTGCTGGACGTGTACGGTTTTCGCGTCGTCGTAGATAGCTTTGCCAATTGCTATGTCGCGCTCGGCACCCTGCACGCGCTATACAAACCGATGCCGGGCAAGTTCAAGGATTACATCGCCATCCCCAAGTTGAACGGCTACCAATCGCTACACACCACTCTGATCGGCCCCTATGGCACGCCGGTCGAATTTCAAATCAGAACGCAAGAAATGCACCGCGTTGCCGAATCTGGCGTCGCCGCCCACTGGTTATACAAGAGCGACGAAGAAGACAACCTGACCGACCTCCAGCAACGCACCCACGCTTGGCTGCAATCGCTGCTGGATATTCAAAAACAAACTGGCGACTCGGCCGAATTCCTCGAACACGTCAAGGTCGATCTCTTCCCGGATTCGGTCTATGTCTTCACACCAAAATCGACGATCATCGCTCTGCCCCGCGGTGCCACTGCGCTGGACTTTGCCTACACCATCCATACCGATGTCGGCGACCAAGCCATCGCGGTGCGCATTAATCACGAACAAGCGCCACTGCGTTCCGAACTACGCAACGGCGACATCGTTGAGATCATCACCTCGCCTTCTTCGCGTCCCAGCCCGAACTGGCTGACCTTCGTGCGAACCGGCAAGGCGCGCTCGGCCATTCGTCACCATCTACGCACTATCAATTTGGTCGAATCGATCGAACTCGGCAAGCGCCTGCTGCACCAAGCACTTGCCGGCCTGCGACTCGCGCCGGAAATGACCGATGCGCTGACCGAACGCTTGCTCAATGAATCCAGCGCCAAATCCATGGATGATCTGTATGCCGACATCGGCGTCGGCAAGCGCATGGCGGCGCTAGTAGCGCGTCACATCATGGGATTAGTGGAAAGCGACATACCGGCGACAGAATCCGCACAGATCGAAGCAGTGCACAGTCAGATTGCACCGGTGGTGATTACCGGCACCGAAGGCGTGTCGGTACAGTTATCGCCCTGCTGCCTGCCGCTGCCAGGCGACAAGATTCACGGACAACTGCGGCGCGACCAAGGCTTGGTGGTGCATGCGGACGATTGCGAGCCAGCCAGACGCATGCGCAGCAAGGAGCCGGAACGCTGGATCAACGTCGTTTGGGGAACCGAGTTGGTGCGTCGCTTCGATTGCCGCATCTCGGTGCTGGCGAAAAACGAACGCGGCGGCTTAGCGCGCATTGCTGCCGAGATCGGCGAATCCGACGCCAACATCACTTCAGTCAGCATGGACGACGACAAAGATCAAACCATGCGTCACTTGCGCTTCACGGTTCAAGTCGAAGACCGGGTGCATCTGGCGCGTCTGATGCGCAACGTGCGCCGCATACCGGGCGTCACCCGCATTCAGCGCGAACGCAATCCGTTCAGGATGTAAGGTCGCGCCGTTAAGTCGGTGCCGGATAGCGCACCATCAGAATGTCCAGCTCCTCCATACCCGCCGGCGTCTTCAATGGCACCGCATCGCCTTCGCGCGCCTTGGTCAGAGCGCGCGCCACCGGCGACACCCAACTGATCTTGCCATGCAAGGGATCGATCTCGTCGATACCGACGATGGTCACAGTCTGCTCTTCGCCATTTTGGTTTTGGTACGTGACAGTCGCGCCGAAAAAAATTTGATCGGAGCCGTGGTGCACGGCCGGATCGACCACTTCGGCCAGATCCAGACGTTTGGTCAAAAAACGGATGCGCCGATCGATCTCGCGCAGACGGCGCTTGCCGTAAATGTAGTCGCCATTCTCGGAGCGGTCGCCATTAGAAGCCGCCCAGTGCACCACCTTCACCACTTCTGGCCGTTCGGTGTCGATCAATTGCAGCAATTCATCTTTGATGCGGCGATAGCCCTGCGGCGTGATGTAGTTTTTTGCACCAGCAGGAATGGCCGGCGTAGCGACGTCGAGATCATCATCGTCACCATCCGATTCCTTGGTAAATGCTTTGTTCATGCCGTCATTTTAACGGCACACCGGCCAGCACGCAGACTCGGCTAGATTGCACGCCCGGATAAGTCGTTGGTCCACTGAAATGCGTTTAACTGCAACAGCGCGAGTTCTTCCACAGACAGATTCAGTTTGTGTAGCGTGGGCGCAAGCAAGGGACCGGCCTCCTCGATACGCTCGATGAATTCGGCCAGCTTGAGCATGTCGCCAAAGATGCCGTGACGATGCAGCAGCGCATCGCGCACGGCATCAGCAACGGCGATCTGACCGAGAATGTCTTCCATCGGCAAGCCAAACAAGGCATCCATCAAAGACATGATGCCGACCGTAAACGCTTTGTCCGCCATGCCGCGATCAGCAGGATGAATACGCTGCACCATCAATTCCAGCAATTTGCCACGCGTGGTTGCCAACATCAACAACGGTGAAGTCAGGTGATTCGCCTTGTCGGAATTGGCATACAACAAAATCTGCAGCCAGCGCTGCAACTGCGTACGGCCCAACACCATCAAGGCCTGACCGATCGAATCAATCCGTTGCGCCGCACCGACACCGGCCGAATTAACCAAGCGCAGCAAGTTCAGTCCGAGCGACGCATCGTGTTTGATGGTTTGCTCGATTTCCCGGCTATCGGCATCGGTCATAATCTGGCTCAACAAACGCAGGATCGTCAGTTGCGACGGCGATAGCTTTTTGCCGTTGAGGATGATCGGCCGAGCGAAGTAATATCCTTGGAAATAATCGAAACCCAGATCAAGGCAGATGCGAAACTCATCGACGGTTTCCACTTTTTCGGCCAGCAGTAGCTTGTTACCGCTCTTGAGTTGCCGGCTCAGCATGGTCAGCGTCTCAAGCTGCATATCTTTGATATCAACTTTGATGATGCGAGCGAAAGGCAGCAACTCGCGCACGTCGTCAGATTGGGTAACCACGTCATCCAGCGCGAAGGTGTATCCAGCAGCAGATAACTCAGCAACGCGCGCTAAAATATCAGGCGTGGCCTTGATGGTTTCGAGCAGTTCAAGCACGACCTTATCGGCTGGTAGAAAGCCGACGATGTCGCTCATCAACACGCTACTGTCCACGTTGACGAAGCCGAGCGCATCGCCAACCACATTACTCAATCCGAGCTCGGACACATGCGCCATCACCGTTGCGGTGGCGGACAGATCATCGACCACGTTGGCATTGCCGTGGGCAGCATTGCGGAACAGGAGTTCGTAGGCAACCAAATCTTGGTTGCGGTTCAGAATCGGCTGCCGCGCCAAGAAAAATTCCCTGACGTTCTGGGCAAAGTGTGCATTGCTGTCGAGATCGGCGGTCATTGCGGCACTTATTGGGGGTATTTATTGATTTTGTTGGCGCCAAAAGCAGCAGTCTAAAACGGCTTCATTGTACTGCGATTCCTTCGTGGAAATACACATTATCCGGGGCCGGTTTCCAGCGTGTAGTCAGCACCGGCGTCGCAGCCCAGCGCCTGCACCAGCCAAGGCATCAGATCGGTCAACATGGCTTTCAGCGTCCAAGGTGGATTGATGACGAACATACCGCTGCTACGCAAGCCGAAACCATCTGGAGCCGGCGCGCCGATGGTCAGCGTCACGTGCAGCCAATCCTTGGTCGGCAAACGCTTCAATTGATCGGGAAACTGGCGCGATTCCATGCGATTCAATACCGGATACCAAACCGCATAGACGCCAGTGGGGAAACGCTTCAAGGCATCCTCCAGCGTCTTTTTGACGCGACGGTAATCGTCTTTGACTTCGTAAGGCGGGTCGATCAGCACCAATCCGCGCCGCGACGGCGGCGGCAACAAGGCTTTCAAACCATCGAAACCGTCGGCGCGTTGAATCATCACGCGTTTACCGCGTACATTCGATCGCTTGCCTTGCGCGGCGGCATGCGCTTCCAGTTTGTCGAAATTTTCTTGCAGGATGCGGGCATCGCTCGGGTGCAATTCAAACAAGCGCAGTCGATCGGCATCACGCATCACCTGCTCGGCGCAATAAGGCGACCCGGGGTAATAACGCATCTTGCCGCTCGGGTTCATGGCACGGATCAGTTGGACGTAATCATCCAACGCCGGCGGCAAATCTTTGCGTTGCCACAGGCGGCCGATACCGGTGTCGTACTCGGCATTCTTGGCGGCTTCGCTGCTGTCAAGTGCGTACACACCGGCACCAGCGTGCGTGTCGATGTACATGTAAGCTGCATCCTTTTGGTTCAGGTAGTGCAGCAACTGGATCAACACGACATGTTTGAGCACGTCGGCGTGATTGCCCGCGTGGAAGGCGTGGCGGTAACTCAGCATGAAAAATCCTTAAGCGGTGTAGCGACGAACTCGCCCTTACATGTTGTAGGGCGGCAGATTCAAACCGTAAAAAGGCGGCTTGCGGCCGAACAAACCCTCCAACATAATCAGTTCGGCATCGGAATGGTTTTTCACTGGCGCTTTCGCCATCATCACCGACGCTTCCTTGTCGCCGATATAGAGCGGATGTTCGTGATGCATGGTCTTGATGACTTCTTTATGCTCGGGATCAGCCAGTGGGCTCAGTTCGGCCTCGCCGTAGCAAAGGCAGAAATAAGTGCGGCTCGTTTCTGCCTCGATATAACAGCCGGTGCCACGTATACCTATGGCAGCGGTCGGTGTGCGTAGCTTTTTCTCACCCTTACCGAAAACGCTCAACACCTTGCCAGAGATGTAGCGCAACACCGGGATCAGTGCGCTTTCGTCGATCATAAATTGGGTATTTTCACGCAACAGAAAAGCATTTTGTTGGTGTACCAGCACCGCCTCGCTAGCAGGACCAGTCACCACTTTCTGTCCAACACGCACGATGTCGCCGACCACAACCGATTTACCATCAAGCGTTACCTGCCCCTTCACCGAAACAAAGCCTTGCCGACCGTCTGCCGCCAGCGCCCGCAACGCTATACTCATGCCGCCACTACCCAACAAGCCCGTAGCCGCGAGTCGAACCAAGGTAGCGCGACGCATGCGGTTCAACAGCTCAGATTTTTTCATTCTTCGTCTCCGAAATCATTTGTCGGTATTCGTCGAGTTTGCCGACGATCTGCATGCGGATCGATTCCGGCAAGTGCGCATCGTTCTGTCCGAAACAAGCCAACATGTAGGTTACATCGGGCGCACCGTTTGCCAACAGCAGCGGCGACGCCTTGTAGCGCAGTCCACCGCCGCTTTCACCATCGTCCACCTTCAGATAACGAAAGCCCTTCTCCGCGTCCCAGCGCACCGCATGTTCGACACTGCCTTTGTCGTAGCAAAACTGAAAAGCGAGAACGCTGCCGTGCTCGTCATTCCACACCACCAAATCTTGCGTAGCAGAACTGAACCAGCGGCGCAGCGGCTCGCCTGCGATTTGACGGACATCACGTATCTCTTTGAGCATGATGCATTCTCTATCGAAAAAGTGTATCGATTATATCCGCCGACCAAACAAAAACGCCCGGGATTGCCGGGCGTTTTTTCATCAAGCGGCAAGGCTCTGGTCGAGCCTTGTGCGTCGATTAGTGGAACTGTTCTTCTTCGGTCGAACCGGTCAAGGCTTTCACGGAAGACGAACCACCCTGGATCACGGTGGTCACGTCGTCGAAGTAACCAGCACCGACTTCTTGCTGGTGCGACACGAAGGTGTAGCCTTTTTCGCGCGCTGCGAATTCCGGCTCTTGCACCATATTGGTGTAGTGCTTCATGCCTTCGCCGCGAGCGTAAGCGTGGGCGAACTGGAAGGTGTTGAACCAGTTGATATGGATACCAGCCAAGGTGATGAACTGGTACTTGTAGCCGAGTGCCGACAGATCTTCTTGGAATGCAGCGATCTGCTTGTCGTCCAAGTTTTTCTTCCAGTTGAAGGAAGGCGAGCAGTTGTAGGACAGCAGCTTGCCCGGGCAGGCAGCGTGCACAGCTTGCGCGAATTCACGAGCGAAGCCGATATCCGGCACGCCGGTTTCGCACCAAACCAAGTCAGCGTACGGTGCATAAGCAACGCCGCGGGAGATGGCTTGCTCCAAACCGTTCTTAACGCGATAGAAACCTTCCTGGGTGCGCTCACCGGTCAGGAACGGCTTGTCGTTGGCATCGTAGTCGGAAGTCAGCAAGTTGGCAGCTTCGGCATCGGTACGAGCCAGCACGATGGTCGATACGCCCATGACGTCGGCAGCGAAACGCGCAGCGGTCAGTTTTTCGACAGCTTCTTGGGTTGGCACCAACACTTTACCGCCCATGTGGCCGCACTTCTTCACGGCAGCCAGTTGATCTTCAAAGTGCACACCAGCAGCGCCCGAAGCGATCATATTCTTCATCAGTTCAAAGGCGTTCAATACGCCGCCGAAACCGGCTTCTGCGTCAGCAACGATCGGCAGGAAATAGTCAACGAAACCTTCGTCGCCCGGATTGATGCCACGCGACCACTGGATTTCGTCAGCGCGCTTGAAAGTGTTGTTGATGCGGCGAACCATGGTCGGCACGGAATCGTAAGCGTACAGCGATTGATCCGGGTACATGGTTTCGGAAGTGTTGCCGTCGGCGGCGACTTGCCAGCCCGACAGATACACGGCTTCCAAGCCGGCTTTGGCTTGCTGCATGGCTTGACCAGCGGTGATCGCGCCGAAGGCGTTCACGTAGCCTTTTTTCGCGCCGCCGTTAACTTTGGCCCACAGCTTTTCAGCGCCGTTCTTGGCCAAGGTGTACTCGGGTTGCAGGCTGCCGCGCAGGCGGACGACGTCTTCAGCAGTGTAGTTACGCTTAACGCTTTTCCAGCGGGGATTTTCTGCCCAGTCTTTTTTCAATGCTGCGATTTGCTGTTCACGAGTTGCCATGGTCATTCTCCTGAGATTGAACGGGTGATATCAAGTAAAAAA
>JAFECY010000116.1 GCA_018241865.1 Pseudomonadota bacterium
CGCAAGATCGTCACCGGCTGGTACATGGGCATCGTCGGCAGCGGCGACAAAGCGCGCGTGCTGGCTTTCGAGCACGCACTCAACGCGCAAATCGTCGCCGATGTGCTGAAGCCGCCGACCTATTGCTACGGCGTCTATGGTAGCTGGACTAAGAAACCGACTCGAGGAACGAACATGGCTGACACTTTATCCGCCGATTTCATCGTCATCGGCTCCGGCATCATCGGATCGCTCACCGCGCGCAAGCTGGCGCTGGCCGGCGCATCCGTCATCATCCTTGAAGCCGGCCCACGCGTAACACGCGGTGAGCTGGTGGCGCGCTTTCGCAACTCGCCGCGCCGCAGCGACTGGATGTCGCCCTACCCACCGGCGCCGTGGGCGCCGCATCCGGTCTATCAACCCAAGAACAACGATTATTTAGTGCAGGCCGGGCCCTACCCGTACGCCGCCGAATACATCCGTCAAGTCGGCGGCACGACTTGGCACTGGGCGGCGCATGCCTGGCGCAATGTGCCGAACGATTTTCGCATCAAGAGCCTGTACGGCGTTGGTGTGGACTGGCCGATCAGCTATGAAGACCTCGAACCGTTTTACCAAGAAGCCGAAGAAATCATGGGCGTCTCCGGTGCACCGAACACCGGCTCGCCGCGCAGCAAACCTTTCCCGATGACGCCGGTGGCCGAGCCATATGCGATGCGCCGCATCCGCGAGCGGCTGGCGTCGGCGTATGACGTCGTCAGCAACACCACCGCCCGCAACAGCCGCAGCTACGACGGCCGCCCCGCCTGCTGCGGCAACAACAGTTGCCAACCGATCTGCCCGATCGACGCGCAATATCACGGCGGCATCGCGGCCGCATCGGCCGAAGCCGCTGGCGTCAAGCTGCTGCCGAATGCCAACGTGTATAAACTGGAACACGACGACAAGGGTCGCATCGTCGCCGCTCTTTACTACGACCCCGACAAGCATTCGCACCGCGTCAGCGGTAAGACCTTCATCGTCGCCGCCAACGGCATCGAAAGCCCGCGCCTGCTACTACTGTCGGCCAGCGACAAATTTCCGAAAGGCTTAGCCAACAATCACGACATGGTGGGCCGGCACTTGATGGATCATCCCAGCACCTCGCTCACCTTCGACGCCGAGGAAGAACTGTGGCTCGGCCGCGGCCCACAAAGTCCGAGTTCGATCAACCTGATGCGCGATGGCGCTTTCCGCGCCGAGCATGCGCCTTACCGGCTCGACTTCACCAACATCTCGCGGGTCGATGGCGCGACGCGTTCGCTGATCGGCCAAGGCGTGTATGGCGTCGAATTGGAAAAACGACTGCGTCACAGCGCGGCGCACGAACTCAACGTCAAGAACGTGCTGGAAGTCTTGCCGAACCCGGACAACCGCATCACCCTCAGCAGCGAAAAAGATGCGATGGGCATTCCGAAACCGCAGGCGCACTACGCCATCGACGATTACACGCGCAGAGGCCACGAACGTTCGCAGCAAGATTTCAAACGTATCGCCGAGCTGATGGGCGGCAGCAATCTGCGCTTCAGCAAGGAAGGCGATTTCGCCAACAACCAGCACATCTGCGGCACGCTCAGCATGGGCGCGGACCCGAACACTTCCGTCTGCGACCAATGGGGTCGCGCGCACGATCACGAAAATTTGTATTTCGCCAGCACTGGCGTGATTCCGACTTCGGCCACGGTGAACTCAACTGAAAACGGCTTGGCGCTGGCGCTGCGCACCGCGCAGCACATTCTGTCGCTGCAGGGTGCGGCAGCGGCGCCGGCCACGGAAAGGAAGCCGTCATGAAGCCATCCTTCTTCCTTGTGCGCGCCATCGGCGGCGTGCTATTAGCGCTACTGTGCCACACCGCCAACGCCGCCGCCAACGACAGCGCATTGATACAACGCGGCCAGTATCTAGCGACAGCCGGCGATTGCATCGCCTGCCACAGCGCGCCCGGCGGCAAACCGATGGCCGGCGGCCTGCCGCTGGCGACACCGCTCGGGCCGATCTACTCGACCAACATCACGCCTTCCAAAACCCACGGCATCGGCAACTACACGCAAGAACAATTCGACGCCGCCCTGCGCCGCGGCGTGCGCGCCGACGGCAGCCATCTCTACCCGGCGATGCCCTACACGGCCTATGCCAAAGTGAGCGACGACGACATGAAGGCGCTGTACGCCTACTTCATGCAGGGTGTGACGCCGGTCGATAGCGCGCCGGCAAAAACCACCGCACTACCCTTCCCGTTCAACATCCGCTTGTCGATGGCAGGCTGGAATCTGTTCTACCTCGACAGCAAACCCTACGTCGCCGATCCGAGCAAAAGCGTCGAGTGGAATCGCGGCGCTTATCTGGCGCGCGGGCTGGCGCACTGCGGCACGTGCCACACGCCGCGCGGCCTGTTGATGGCGGAGGATGCCGGCCGTGAATTCGGCGGCGGTGCAGTCGGCCCCTGGCACGCGCCCAGCATCACCGCCGACGTCAACAGCGGCATCGGCGACTGGAGCGTGCCAGAACTGGCGGAGTACCTGCGCAGCGGCCGCGCTGCCGGCAAAGCCCAAGCCGGCGGCCCGATGGCCGAAGCGATCGACCACAGCTTGCGTCACCTGAACGCGGCCGATCTGAACGCCCTCGCCGTCTATGCCAAAAGCGTGCCGGCGCTGCACGACGCCGCCGACACCAAGCCGACCCACGCCTGGGGCGCAGCGGCAGACGGACTCGACGAGATTCGCGGCCTACCCTTGCCGCAAGACCTGAACCGAATGAACGGCGCGCAACTCTACGACGCCCATTGCGCCAGTTGCCACCAGGCGCACGGCCAGGGTAGCTTCGACGGCGGCCTGCCACCGCTGTTCCACAACGCCGCGCTGGGACGACGCAATACCGACAATCTGGTGATGGTGATGATCGAAGGCGTACAGCGTCAGGGCGACAGCCATGAAATCCTGATGCCGGCGTTCGGCAAGACGCTATCCGATCAGCAGCTTGCCACGCTCGGCGATTATCTGGTCAAGCTCTACGGCAATCCGAAAGCGCAAGTCAGCGTCGAGCAAGTACGCACGCTACGCGCCGGCGGCGCGCAACCGAACTTGCTGCTGCTGGCGCGGCTGGGCATGGCGGGCGGGGGGGTGCTGCTGATTGCGGTGATTGTGTGGCTGCTGCGGCGACGCCGGCGTGTGCGTGCTACACGTGATACACGTGGTGCATGAATTGTTTAGGATGGTTCGCCCCCAATGAGAAAAAGGAGCGTTCCATGCAATGTGCTCTACACCCTACAACCACTTCGATTTTCTGAACCGGTAATACATATAGCCTCCCACGCTCAACATCACCAGCAGGGCCAGCGGGTAGCCGAATTGCCATTGCAGTTCCGGCATCCCCTTGAAGTTCATCCCCCAGACGCCGGCGAAGGCAGTGAACACGGCGAAGATGGCGGCCCAAGCGGCGAGGCGCTTGTTGACTTCGCTTTCGTCGATGGCGACCATCGACAGGTTGACTTGGATTGCGGTGCTGATGGTGTCGCGGATGGAGTCGATGCGGGTATTGACGCGATACAGGTGGTCGTACACGTCGCGGAAATATTCTTGGGCGTGTGCAGTCAACGTCGGGACGCGCCCACCGTACAGTTTGCTGACCGCTTCCATCAGCGGCGAAACAGCATGCTTGAGGACGCCGATCTTGCGCTTCAATTGGTAAAGCCGTTCGATGCTGGCGCGCTCGCTGCCGCGCGTGAACATGGTTTCCTCGATGGTTTCCAGCTCTTCTTCCAATGCGTTAATCACCGGGAAGTAGCGATCGACTACGGCGTCCATCAGCGCGTAGAAAACGAAACAGGCGCCGTGCTTGAGCAATTGCGGTTCACGTTCGCAGCGGGCGCGCACACCGAGGAAATCCTGCTTGCAGCGGTTACGCACCGAGAGTGCGTAGTTCGGGCCGACGAAGATGTTGACCTCGCCGACGCGCAAATCACCGTCGATGATCTCGACGGTGTGCACCACGCCGAACAGCGAGTCGCCGTATTCCTCGATCTTGGGGCGCTGATGGCCGTGGCGTGCATCTTCGACGGCCAGTTCATGCAGACCGAATTCGTGCTGCATCAAATCGAGCTCTTCCGGCTCGGCATCGCGCAATGCAACCCAGACGAAGCAACCGGGTCGTTCGATATAGTCGCTGATCTGTTCGACCGGAATGTCGTCCAGCTTCCGCCCTTCCTGATAGGCGGCGCAATTAATCAGCATGTCTGGTTCTCCGCGATGTACGAGTCGTTTATTCAGCGCGCTTGAAGCGTACCGAAGCAAGTCCCACGTTGATTTCGATGTTGTTGCGGTCGATCACTTTGACGATCAAGCCGATCGGATTGTTTTCTGGATAGACCACCACTTGATCCTTCTTGACGTCGTAACGCACCTTGGTGACGACATCGCCGATGCGCATGCTGTCTGCGGTAAATTCGTATTGCAGCATCGCCACGCCAAGCACGTCGGTTTCCCATTTGCCGATCAGCATATTGCCGCTCAAGCCGGGAGAAAACACCTGCTTGATGCGCGACCACCAATCGGTCTCCTGTGTCTTCTGCGCTTCTTGCTGCATTTGCGTGGCGGCGGCCATGCGATCGCGCAATCCGCCCATGAGATCGGCATCCGCCACTTCCCACTGTTTATCCTGCCGCGCCATCAACCAACTCTGACGCAACTCGGGATCGAGCCGATCTCCAGCCAATTCGCGCGCATCCGGCTTGCTGCTCCATGCCGCTTGCTGCTTGAATTCCAGCACCAGATCGGCGCGCGACATCAGCAGATCGCCCTGCTGTTTCGGCGGCGTGAAACGGGTGACGCTCTTGACGCGCAAACCTACGGCAAAGCAGAGACGGCCACTTTCGGTCACTTTGCGTCCGGCATCGGTCTTGCGATACAGCAGTTGCGTCTGCGGGAACCAACCACCGATGACACGCTGCTGCGGCGCTTCATACAAACCGGCCTCGACCAACAAATCGAACCACTTGCGGCTGCGCTGATCGGATTCAACGATGGTCGCCGTATCCTGACCATAGGCGAAATTACGTAGGCAAGTACGGTCGCGCACGAAGTCGGGATGGCTGTCGAGATAACGCTGCGCCGCTGCTGCAAAATGCCGCTCGGACGCAGCCGGCGGCGCCAACCAAAACCACGCGCCGACTGCACCGATGAGCAGGACGAGAACAAGGAGCGCAACACCGGCCAGCGCCAAGCCGCGCCGACCGCTGCCACCACGACCGCCGTTACCACCACTTACAACCGGCGTTGCGGCAAGAGCAGGCGCTGTCTTGGGGCGCAAAGCCGCACCGCATTCCTGACAAAAAGCGCTGGTGTCATCGTTGCGATGACCGCAGGCGGTGCAAAATTTCATGGTGCGCTCCTGCTCTGCCAATTACAACTTATGACCGCACTCACCGCAGAAGCGGTCAGCGGCGGTGATCGGCGCGTGACAGTTCGGGCATGCCAAAGCTGCTGGCGTGGCTGATACAGTCGGCTCCGCTGAAGCGACAGGCGCTGCCGGTGCGGCGGCCTGTTGCGCATTTTTTTGCTGCTCGGCCATCTGCTGCCGGGCGCGTTCGCGTGCCTGCTCGGCCTTGGCCTTGACGGCATCCATACCGTTTTGCAGATTGGCTTCGGCCTCAGCGAAGTCGATGCCGCGCGTGATGTTCAAATACACCAAGCACACGCCTTTGGTGGCGATCAGCGCCGGGATCACTGCCGCAACAGCAAACAAGAACGCGCTGCCGATGGCACCGGCGATCACA
>JAFECY010000117.1 GCA_018241865.1 Pseudomonadota bacterium
ACTGCTCGCCGCGCATTGTAGCAATCCGGGGTGAGAGAGGGAGCTACAACCAACGGCGGTTCCGATTGCTGTGGCAATTTATTGTAGCAATCCGGGGTGAGAGAGGGAGCTACAACGACCCGATTGATGTTCTGCTGCGAGGTGATATTGTAGCAATCCGGGGTGAGAGAGGGAGCTACAACCAACAACAGGCTGGATTGACTCGCGTGGAAATTGTAGCAATCCGGGGTGAGAGAGGGAGCTACAACCAGGTTGTGGGCATGGTCTTCACGATTGCCATTGTAGCAATCCGGGGTGAGAGAGGGAGCTACAACAAGTGGTTTGCGCGTGACTGCTCGCCGCGCATTGTAGCAATCCGGGGTGAGAGAGGGAGCTACAACCAACGGCGGTTCCGATTGCTGTGGCAATTTATTGTAGCAATCCGGGGTGAGAGAGGGAGCTACAACGTGGCCTGTGCTGCTAAGTCAGCCTCTTCCATTGTAGCAATCCGGGGTGAGAGAGGGAGCTACAACGCTACTGGTAACACTGTCCATATCACTGGAATTGTAGCAATCCGGGGTGAGAGAGGGAGCTACAACAGAAGTGTCTGCACAAGTGAATTGGCATGGATTGTAGCAATCCGGGGTGAGAGAGGGAGCTACAACGCCTTTGATGCGGCGGAGTAAATCCGCCACATCAAAACCGGCGCGCTCCCGCGCGCGTCAGCAAGGACAATATCGTAAAATTGCCGCCTTACCTCAACCTCATCGCACATATGAAAATCGCCACCTGGAACGTTAACTCTCTCAAAGTACGTCTGCCGCACGTGCTGCAGTGGCTGGCGGAAAATCCGGTCGATGTGCTCGGTCTGCAAGAAACCAAAATGACCGACGACAAGTTCCCGGTGGCGGAAATCGAGGCGGCTGGTTATCAGGTGGCGTTCAGCGGGCAAAAGACTTACAACGGTGTCGCCCTGCTCGCGCGTCATCCGATTGCCGATGTGGTCAAAAACAATCCGCACTACGCCGATGAACAACAGCGTCTGATCGCCGGCACCGTGAATGGGGTGCGCGTGATTTGCGCTTATATTCCGAATGGCCAGGCGCTCGATTCGGACAAGTACCAGTACAAGTTGAAGTGGCTGGCGGGATTACAAACGTGGCTGACCGAGGAAGTGCAGGCACATCCGCAGCTAGCACTCGTCGGCGACTACAACATCGCGCCGGATGATCGCGATGTGCATGATCCTGTGGTCTGGCAAGATGGCGTGCTGGTGTCGGCACCGGAGCGCGATGCTTTCCATCGTATGCTGGGGCTCGGCTTCAAGGATGCTTTCCGTTTGTTCGAGCAACCGGAAAAATTGTTCAGTTGGTGGGATTATCGCCAGATGGCTTTTCGCCGCAACATGGGCTTGCGCATCGATCACATCCTGCTGTCGGCGCCATTGGCGCAACGCTGCAGCGCCTGCGTGATCGACAAGACGCCGCGCAAGTGGGAACAGCCGTCCGATCATACGCCGGTGGTGGCGACCGTTGATCTAGCCTGAATATTATTTCCCAATCGTCGTTACTCTTCCGTCTCGCGTTTCAGTAAAGCTTGCTTGCGTTCGATACCCCAGCGATAGCCTGAAACACTCCCATCGATGCGCACTACTCGGTGACAAGGAACCGCCACCGCAATTGTATTGGCAGCACAAGCACTGGCCACGGCACGCACCGCTTTTGGCGCACCGATGCGCTGCGCTAGTTCGGTATAGCTGATCGTCTGCCCAGCCGGTATTGCACGCAAGGCTTGCCATACGCGCTGCTGGAAGACGGTGCCGCGTATGTCGAGCGGCAAGGCAAGTCCGATGCGCGGCAACTCAACAAAGCCGATAACCTTTGCAATCAATTGCTCGAAATCTTTGTCGTCGCCAATCAGTTCAGCGTGCGGGAAACGATCCTGCAGATCGCGAGCCAATGTGACTGGATCATCATCCATCAGGATCGCGCAAATGCCGCGTTCGCTTTGCGCGACTAGAATCGCGCCAAGCGAACACTGGCCGATGGCAAACCGGATTTGCGCACCCGCCCCACCCTTGCGATAACGCGCTGGTGCCATGCCCAGCGCCGCATCTGCATTCGCATAAAACCGGCCGCTGGAATGGTAGCCCGCCTCGAAAATCGCCTCAGTCACCGTTGCATCCTTTGCGGCCAGCGTATTGCGCAATCGTTCATCGCGCCGGGATGCGGCATATTCTCGCGGCGTCAGGCCGGTATGCTGCTTGAACATCCGGTGAAAGTGATGCGCACTGAGGCCAATACGCCCGGCCAGTTCTGCTAGGCTCGGTATGCTGTCTTCTGTTTCGAGAATGCGGCATGCCGCAGCAACAATCGTCGCGTGCCGCGCCTGCTGCGACAGCCGATCCGGCTTGCAGCGCTTGCAAGGACGAAAACCCGCCCGCTCCGCCTCTTCGCACGAGGCATGGAATTGCACATTTTCCGACCGCGCCAAGCGCGCGCCACAGGAAGGCCGGCAATAGATGCCTGTCGTTTTCACCGAATAATAAAAACTGCCGTCAGCGCTCTTGTCGCGCGCGACAACGGCAGCCCAGCGCGCATCGCTCGTGATTGCGTAGATACGCTCTGCATTTTTCATGCTCGCATTCATAGCATCTTCCCTACCTTTGATTCTATGGCAGAAAGTGTAGCAATCCTCTGCGCCTGACGCACTCCGTTGCTTGCTTTTGAATTCGACGCTTCTAAACAAAAAACCTCCGCCCGCGCAAGCGGAACGGAGGTTTGAGTGCGCGCCAGCCAAGAGCCGGCGGCAGAACTTCGATTAACGCTTATTACGGATAGGGACATCCATTTCTTCGGGTTTGATTTCGCGTACCAGCTCAGGCACGGCCCAGGCGAATGCCGGGTCGTTCTTGATGCGGAAGTGGTACATCGATTGCATCGCTTGGTGATCTTCCTTACGGAAGGTCATCTTGCCTTTCGGCGTCTCGAAGCTCATGCCTTCCATGGTGGCGATCAGTTTGTCGCTGTCGGTGTCGCCGTGAGTTTTCTTCAGGGCTTCGACGATGGCGATGGCTGCCGACATGCCGCCAGCGGTGAAGAAGTCAGGCGGCGATTTGTAGCGCTTGTAGTGCTCGGTGTTCAGCCAGCTGTTGACCGGGTTTTTCGGGATGCCGTAGTAGTAGTACAGCGCGCCTTCCATACCTGGGAATGCTTTGTAGGCTGCCATGGCCGGCAGGATGTTGCCGCCGGTGGAGATTTCGATGCCATAGCGCTCTTTGAGCTTGAGGTCACCGATCTTGAACGGGTTGCCGGCACCAGCCCAGACGATCCAGATGACTTTGCGACCTGGTTTGTCTTTGAGGGCGTCAACCAGACGTTGTGCACCGGCGGTGAAGTCGGTGGTGGTCGGCGGCAGGTATTCTTCATGCACCAGCTTGGCTTTTTTCAGGGCGCCTTTAAACGCTTTGACGCCGTCTTTACCGAAGGCGCTGTCTTGGGCCAGGGTGGCGATGTTGACGCCGGGTTGATCTAGCGCGACGGCGTTGGAGATGGCGTCTTGCGAGGAGTTACGGCCGGTGCGGAAGATGTATTTGTTCCACTTTTCGCCGGTGATGGCGTCGGCTACTGCCGGTTCGACCACGAGGATCTTTTTGAATTCTTCAGCAACCGGCAGCATGGCGAGTGCGACGCCAGAGGCGGTCGGGCCGACGGCGATGTCGGCTTTGTCGTCTTGGAAGGCGGCGGTCAGTTGGGCCTTGCCGACGTCTGGTTTGCATTGGCCGTCTTTGTCGATCAGGATCAGTTTGTGTCCGTCAACTTGCATGGTGCCTTTGGTGGCGTATTCTAGGCCGAGCTGCAGACCAACTTGGGTTTGCTTGGCGTAGGCTTCGAGAATGCCTGTTTTGCAGTAAATGTGGGCAATCTTGATGTCCTTGGCTTGCACCGATGCGGCGCAGGCTAGGATCGCCATTGCTGGGATAAGCTTACGTTTCATGTTCTACGTTCCTCTCAAGTGTGAAACAAAATTGTGGTGCGTCCTCCCGGTCACACCACGAACCAACTACTTTCTTACTTCCACAGCGAGCACTTAGACTCGGCTTTGGTCATGTAAGCCTGTTCGCCGGGGATGGTTTGCACCACTTTGTAGTAATCCCACGGGGCTTTCGATTCCGACGGCGCTTTCACTTGCAGCA
>JAFECY010000118.1 GCA_018241865.1 Pseudomonadota bacterium
CCCGGCTCCGCATTGCAGCCGGGTTTTTTTATTGCCGATTACCAAAACGCATTATGACTCTTGCCGCCACCATCTCCACCGATACCGAAGCCCTGTTGCGCGACCTTTTGTCCCGCCGCATCCTGATTCTCGACGGCGCGATGGGCACCATGATCCAGCAGTGCAAGCTGGGCGAGGCGGAATATCGTGGCGCGCGTTTCAAGGATTTCGTTGTGCCGGGCAAGGACTTGTTCGTCAAGGGCAACAACGAATTGCTGACGTTGACCCAGCCGCACATCATTCAGGAAATCCACGAGCAATACCTCGCCGCCGGCGCCGACCTGATCGAAACCAATACCTTCGGCGCCACCAGCGTGGCGCAGGACGATTACCACATGGCGCATCTGGTGTATGAGATGAATGTGCAAGCGGCAAAGCTCGCGCGCGCCGCCTGCGACAAGTATTCGACCGCCGACAAGCCGCGCTTCGTCGCCGGCGCACTCGGCCCGACGCCGAAGACCGCCTCGATCTCGCCCGACGTCAACGACCCGGCGGCGCGCAACGTCACCTTCGATCAACTGGTCGCTGCTTATCTCGAACAGACCCGTGCTTTGGTGGAAGGCGGTGCGGATGTGCTGCTGGTCGAAACGATTTTCGATACGCTCAACTGCAAGGCGGCGCTGTTCGCCATCGATACCTTCTTCGAGGAGAGCGGCAAGAAGCTGCCGATCATGATTTCAGGCACCGTCACCGATGCCTCCGGCCGCATCCTCTCGGGCCAGACCGTGCCGGCCTTCTGGCACTCGGTGCGGCACGCCAAACCTTTGACCGTCGGCCTCAACTGCGCGCTTGGCGCGGCGCTGATGCGGCCGTATGCGGAAGAGTTGTCGAAGATCGCCGACACCTTCGTCTGCATCTACCCGAACGCCGGCTTGCCCAACCCGATGGCCGATACCGGCTTCGATGAGACGCCAGATGTCACCTCATCGCTGTTGAAAGATTTCGCTGAAAGCGGTTTCGTGAACATCGCCGGCGGTTGCTGCGGCACCACGCCGGCGCATATCAAGGCGATTGCCGAGGTGGTGGCGAAGATCGCGCCGCGCCAGTTGCCCGAGTCCGACCACAGGATGAAACTGTCGGGCCTGGAGCCTTTCATCATCGACGACGATTCGCTGTTCGTCAACGTCGGCGAGCGCACCAACGTCACCGGCTCGAAAGCCTTCGCGCGCCTGATCCTGAACGAGCAATACGACGAAGCGCTGTCTGTCGCGCGTCAGCAAGTGGAAAACGGCGCGCAGATCATCGACATCAACATGGACGAAGCGATGCTGGATTCGGTCGCCGCCATGACGCGCTTTTTGAACCTGATCGCCGGCGAGCCGGACATCGCCCGCGTGCCGATCATGATCGACTCCTCCAAGTGGAGCGTGATCGAGGCGGGCCTGAAATGCGTGCAGGGCAAGGCGGTGGTCAACTCGATCTCGATGAAGGAGGGCGAGGAAGAATTCCTGCGTCAGGCCAAGCTATGCCGGCGCTACGGCGCGGCGGTAATCGTCATGGCCTTCGACGAAAAAGGTCAAGCCGATACCTTCGCCCGCAAGACCGAGATTTGCGCGCGCGCCTACAAGCTCTTGACCGAACAAGTCGGCTTCCCGCCGGAAGACATCATCTTCGACCCGAACATTTTCGCCATCGCTACCGGCATCGAAGAACACAATAACTACGCGGTCGATTTCATTGAAGCGACGCGCTGGATACATCAGAACCTGCCGTATGCGAAGATTTCCGGCGGCGTCTCGAATGTCAGCTTCTCGTTCCGCGGCAACGACCCGGCGCGCGAAGCAATTCATACGGTGTTCCTCTACCACGCCATCCAAGCCGGCATGACCATGGGCATCGTCAACGCCGGCATGGTCGGCGTGTATGACGACCTGCCGGCAGAATTGCGCGAGCGCGTCGAAGACGTGGTCTTGAATCGTAGGGAAGATGCGACCGAGCGCATGATCGAATTCGCCGCCACGCTGAAGGCTGGCGACAAAAAAGAAGAAGCGACGCTGGAATGGCGCAACGATGTCGTTGAAAAGCGCCTATCGCATGCGCTGGTGCATGGCATCACGCAATGGATCGTCGAGGATACCGAGGAGGTGCGGCAGAAGATCGCCGCGCGCGGCGGCCGTCCCATCGAAGTCATCGAAGGCCCGCTGATGGATGGCATGAACATCGTCGGCGACCTGTTCGGTCAGGGCAAGATGTTCTTGCCACAGGTGGTGAAATCGGCGCGCGTGATGAAGCAGGCGGTGGCGCATCTGATTCCTTTCATCGAAGAAGAAAAACGACAAGAGCAGGCGCGCACCGGCATCGTCGCCCGATCGCGCGGCAAAATCGTCATCGCCACCGTCAAGGGCGATGTGCACGACATCGGCAAGAACATTGTTTCGGTAGTCCTGCAATGCAATAACTTTGAAGTGGTCAACATGGGCGTGATGGTGCCCTGCGCCGACATCTTCGCCAAAGCCAAGGAAGAAAACGCCGACATCATCGGCCTATCTGGATTGATTACGCCTTCGTTGGAAGAAATGGCCTATGTGGCAAAAGAGATGCAGCGCGACCCCTATTTCCGCGAGCGGCAGACACCGCTGCTGGTGGGCGGCGCCACGACGTCGCGTGTGCATACCGCGGTGAAAATCGCGCCGAATTACGAGGGCCCGGTGGTGTATGTGCCGGATGCGTCGCGTACGGTGCCGGTGGCGCAATCGCTGCTGGGCGACGCTGCCCAGCGCGCGCAATATCTGGCCGAGATCGCCACCGATTACGAACGCATCCGCGTCCAGCACGCCAACAAAAAAACGGTGCCGCTGCTAACGTTGGCGCAAGCACGCGCCAACAAAGCAAAGCTAGCGTTCACCGGTGAGCGCGCGCCAGTGAAACCGAAATTCCTTGGCCGCCGCGTGTTCGCTAATTACGACCTCGCCACACTGGCACGCTACATCGACTGGGGCCCCTTCTTTCAAACTTGGGACTTGGCTGGCCCGTATCCCGCAATCTTGAAAGATGAAGTAGTCGGCGAAGCAGCCTCGAAAGTATTTGAAGAAGGTCAGGCGCTGCTGAAAAAACTGATCGAAGGGCGCTGGCTCAGCGCCAACGGCGTGATGAGCTTCCTGCCGGCCAACAGCATCAACGACGACGATATCGAAATTTATACCGACGACACCCGTAGCGAAGTCGCCTTCACCTATTACGGTTTGCGTCAACAAACCGAGAAGCCGGTGATCGACGGCGTGGCACGGCCGAATCAATGCTTGGCCGATTTCATCGCGCCGAAATCATCCGGCGTGGCGGATTACATCGGCATGTTCGCCGTCACCGCCGGCATCGGCATCGAAAAATACGAGCAGCGTTTCGAGCAAGCCAACGACGATTATTCCTCGATCATGCTGAAGTCGCTGGCCGACCGCTTGGCCGAAGCCTTCGCCGAACATCTACACGAACGCGTACGCAAGGAATTGTGGGCTTACGTACCGGACGAAGACTTGAGCAACGAGGCCTTGATCGGAGAAAGTTATCGCGGCATCCGCCCCGCGCCCGGCTATCCGGCCTGCCCCGAGCACACCGTCAAAGTGGATGTGTTCAAGACCCTGCAGTGCGAAGAAATCGGCATGAAGTTGACCGAGTCCTACGCCATGTTCCCCGGCGCGTCGGTGTCGGGCTTTTACTTTGCCCACCCGGAGTCGAAATACTTCAACGTCGGCAAGATCGGCATGGACCAGCTCGACGATATGGCGGCGCGGCGCGGCGTGACGAAGGAAGAACTGGAGCGCTGGCTGGCGCCGAATCTATCCTGAGCTAGTTGCACCAATGCGCGCCGGCGGCCGATCCATCCAGAATCAGATGATCCGGCCGCCGCCGACACTTTGTAGGATCCGATTTGAACTTAGATTGGCAACTTTCAAAATCAATGCACTAGAAACCTAGAATAGGACGGCTTTGGTCGTTTCGTCCCAATTTATTAGATTTTCCTATTTGGTACAGATGTTATTAAGTGCTGACCATCTTGCCGGTTCAACTTGACCAACAGGGTTTGCGAAAACTGGTCAAAGCTTATTGGAGGCATGGGTGCCGGCTGCAACTTATTATTAAATTCTATTCGTACCAGTCCGAAGTATCAATTTGAATTCCCTCGGCCTCAACTATTGGCTTCATGGGTTGATCAACCGTGGCATACCCAGAAAACGTAAAGGGATACTCATCATTCAGTTGGGCATGATCATCATCCCGTCCCCATTCCATAGAAATATAGGCTGTTCCTTCACCAGAGAATTCAATAGTTCGTGCATTTATTGCTGTAATTTCCCAACTTGATATCTCAGTTCCTTCGATGATGCTGTTAGAGCTAAGGATATCAATCTGAGCGTTAGTCTCTCTCAATGATGCCGCAACTACAGCCTGATCAATGTGATGATGCAGAGATTGCTCAAGCTCGCTACTAGCATCTTCTATTGCAGCAAATATCATCCAAAGTGCTTCAATCGCATCTTTGACGCGTTTTTGCCCTTCATCACCATCGAGGTCAAATGTTTTAGGGCCTACATGAGTTAGCTTTGAAAGTGCATCAATGCTACTTTTCACGTCTGGCCAGGTTTCTTCAAGCTCGATGTTCAAGTCGGTTTTAGTGAATTCATCACTGAGTCCTTTCTGCACTGCATATTTGAATCGCTGGAACCGCGTAAGGCGACCTTCTTGAATATTTGTATCTTGAACAAACCAAGAACACTTTTTCACCATTTCATCTGGCGCGAGACGCTCCATCACGTGACGAAAAAGCTCCCGAAGTGAAAAAGCAAAGGCATTGAACTTAAGCGGGTTACCATCTTGATCTAGGAAGTCCAAGGCTGCTTTGAATAGCTTCTGCTCAAACTCAGTGGCCAAGCATCGTTCAATTTGTTCTTTGAGCATCTGCATATGACACTCCATGAAATTTAACGCCGACGTTCAACGGCCGCCATAAAAAGTCCGCTGTAACTAGAAATTGGATTTTCAGTATTCGCGTATCTCGATCTCTTCGATATTTGCGGGCTTTAATAGCGCGTTCAATTTTTCAACCACATCCTTACGCAACTTGTTTAGTTGGTCTTGTAGAGAACGATCTAATATTTCAATGACCGTCTGATGTTCTATGATTCGCCCCGTTTTTATCCCTTCTGTGGCAATGGCTCTTATCGATTGCAGTTTTTTCTTGATGTCTTTTATTTCGGCTGAAGTCGTTTTCGGGACACGGCACTGATCGATGACATGTCCCGATTTATCTTTCAATACACCAGTAGTAACGGCTTGCTGCAAGAGAGATATTGCTTCAATAAAGTCGGTCGCCCGGTTTTCGAGATGAAATGCAGTTCTAATAGCAGGGCGATCGAACGCGACAACCAGCATTTGAAGATAATGTTCATCCTCGGAATAGCGCTGCCGATATTTCAAAACGTTGTCGTAGTATCGATACATAAGACTGACGTTGCTGTTTAATGCTTCTACGTAATCGTCCCAAAACCAAAGAGAGACTTTCATTGCGTGACCATTATGGTTATATAGCCGAACGTATTCCTGCAAGTGGGTATCTCTTGGTCCAGTTGTTGCTATGACAAAACGATTTAAATCGGGAGAAAATGATTTCGCGGATGAAATTTCGGCGTCAATCTCCAAGGTCGTTAGTGAACTTGATGGAGCAGCTACACCATTGAGTTTCGTTTTTCTTTTCTTGCATTGGACCCCCGTCTGCTCCTTAGCTCCATAGTTGTAGCCAAATACATCTACGCCTGACTGGCTTTGCCCCTCGCGTCCATTGCGTTCTGCATAATCGTCGCCCCATTTTTTTCGGCATAAATCAAGGGTGACTAGCTCGAAATCCTGCCAGTAGCTTGGAGGGGGAATCTCTGCAAAAACATTTCCCATAAATGTCCTGAAAAATCCAAATGAGATTTATATAGCCAATCTTATGCGGTATGCCCGATGACCCACCGGTACACACTTGGCTGAAATATTTAGGAAAGCTCGTTAATCAAAACTTCACGTGAATCGTGTTTAGATGTGCAAAATACGGAATCTGATATGGGGCGCCGAATATTGCACCAACTACAACTGTCAAACGGCACACATCCCATGCGTTTACGTACATTAGGCAAGATATTATCGCCGATCAACGTTCTTAGCCGAAAGCAGCCAGAAAGTACACGAGCGTTAGATTGGTCAACAGTCACCGAGACGCGCTGCCAATTGCAGCGAAACTTGCACTTGGCAGAGAAACGTTCAGAGTTTCCAAAAAAACCATCAATGTCTTGCTGCGCGCGTAGAAGATTTTTCCACACTTCTCCAACCCCTGGCCAGATGCCGGAACAATTCCCTGCTCTGACAGCAACGCGCTAACTTTCCTGGAAGTGGTCTTGAGCGCTTCCGCTATTTCCGTGGCAAACACGTACGACTCCTTGAATCGTTCAAACTCCGCGCGACTGACTCGCGCCCCACAGCCCCTGAGGGTACGAAGCCTTTCTGCCGGAATGAACTCATTCCTGACGAGCCAGTATGCCGCCTCCTGCTTTAGGCCCAGCAATTTGGCTACCTGCGGCACGCTCAGCCAGTTCGACAACTCAGGATTGCGTCGCTGTCGCCAAATCTTGAGCGACTGACTGTCAAAGATCCAGCGTGCCAGCCCGACAGCACCATCCAACAGACCTTCAAGCTCGATTTCACCATCTCGCACAGCCTCGATCAGGTCGACGATCTCATTCTCGCTCCACGCCCAATACTTCAAGACATGAAACAGCGACACTTGTGACTCTTCGGGAATGGCCAACACAGGTAGACCCTCACCGATTGCTAGGTAGCGCTCGACATCCTGTCGACTGATTCGCCATGGCGGAAAGCCATACTCGCTCAAAGGACGATACGCGGAGGGGAACAAAAGCCTGAGCAATTCTCGCATTCGGACCTTGCCCAGTCCGAGATACTCCATCGCAGTGGTCAAATCGACTTCGGAAAGATCAGCGTGCGTGAGCTCATCGACCTGTTCTTTACGGATTAGCAGAAAGCGCCGGCCTGTGGAGCTGAAGGATTCATGGCCGTCGATCACCCCCTCTGAGACAAGCCGCCGAATACGTGCAACCCGTACGCCTAGCCGCTCGGCTGCCACGTTAGCCGGAATCCAGTGGACACGATGCAGTAACTGCCCTGCCAGTCTTCGGTTCCGAAGTGCCAAACCTCCACGCCAGTTTTCCACCAACCACTGCTCGAAGGCATACCGCACTGCATCAAACGCGGGCTCTTTTAATCCCTTGTACAGATAGCTGTAGGCCCTCTGGAACAACTTTGGTAGCCCAACCTTTTTGCCGCCTGACCGCTCCTGAATTTCTGAAAACCGTACGTGAAACGCCGCCGGCCAGCCAGACAAGATCGCTGCCGCAACCGACGTCACTGGCCACGAGACTTCCATGCGCCCCACGTTGCTCAATTTCAGAGACTTGGACACCCCGGCAGGATCCAGATGCATACCAAGATATCGAATCAACCGCTGGGTCTGGTCCACATTGAGATCAAGCAGTGGCTCCGGCATGTCGATCGCGCCGTGCCCTGTCAGTTTCCGCGACAAGACCTGGGATAACTGCGTGACTTCATCTGGTGCCGGATGGGATGGCTCCGCACGCAGATCCGCACCGCAGCCACATCGAACGACCTGTGACCGGCGCCAGGACACTGGCTCATGGCATGACGAACAGCGATCAACCATCCACACCCCATGCTGGGTACAGGCATCGTAAAAACACAACTCCCACTCTGCACGCCAGGAGGGCTCTTCCGTAAGACATAGAGGACAGAAGCGCGAGTAGCGCATATTCCATACTCGCGATGTCTTCTGCCTCAATGTGGCAATGTTCTGCACCCAGGCCAGCAACGCTGGATCCAGGCCACGCTCTGGCAGCAAGTGACTGCGCAGCAGTGCATCGGCATCGTACGTCACACCAAGATCCGGCAGATCGGAATACTCCAGCCTGTTCGCCTCGGCCAAGCGCAATAAGTATCCGTTGGGCCCTTCGGTGCGATAGGGCGCCAACTTGATCAACAACCCGCCTGTCATTTTGCTACCTTGACGGCGTTAAGGCTGATCCGCCTGGCTAGAGCCGAGCCCACCGGATCATGGCGGGTGTGCAAGTAAAACACCTCTCCGCTGCGATCCAACGACCTGAGATAGGATTCCGGATGAAAAGGATTGAGCCTGTCCGGGACTTCACGCCAAACACGGTCGCGGAACCCTGCGGCCAATACATCAAGGTCAACTTCTTTGAGCCCAAGGTTGGCCGCAACACTGATGGCACCTTCCAGTATCTTGCGAACGTAATCCAGCAGGCCATGGCTGGCTATGAGCATTCTCCGCGCCATATTGGCCTCGTAAATCGGCGTTTCGAACGGTACCGGAAGATATTCCTGAAGCAACTTCAGAATGCCGCGAAATTCGGTGAAATCCTCAGTAGTCGCGCCATCGAACGGAGACAGCGCAAACCTGGCGGAAAAGCGCCTTGCCAACTGCTCGTTCGCATCCAC